>JAJFLS010000100.1 GCA_021772595.1 Opitutales bacterium | reverse complement strand
TAGTCCCACTTTGGCTACGAGCGGTGGCACGGTAGCGGCTATCCTTTTCAAGTGTTTTGATGGATACATCTACCGCGATTGCGTTTCCATCTTTGGCGGTCCAAAAACGCTCGTTTGCGGGTCCTTGGTTGGCTTTGTAGTATTCGTGGTTTCCGGGAATGGCAATGATCGGAACGGTGCCGTTTACCCAATCAGGGGCGGCATGCCAATCGCCCCACTCAGAGTCTTTTTCATCTAGGTTGATCAAATCGCCGGCGTGGAGGAAAAAAGCTGCTCGTGGAGCGTCGCGGAATGCTTCCCTGAAAACGCGCGACCAATGCGTCTTCACTTCATTTTGGGCGTCTCCAAAATAGACAAAGGTGAAGGGGTCAGGCGCGGCGCTTGCTGTTTTGAAATGAAAATACTCGGTCCAATTCGCTCCGTCACCGACTCGGTAGGCATAGAGGGTGTCTGAACTCAATCCAGTGAACTCAACAGTGTGGTAATGCGCTTCGTTGATATCGCTGGCGAAGGCGGTGGTTCTAGCGTCCCACAGTTTGGGTTTCAAGGCCCGGCCGTTGCTGTTGGCGATGGCCAGCTCGGCCACTCCGTGTTTGACGCTCGTATCGGTTCGCCAGGTTACGGCTTGAGTGGTTGCCGGATCGCCCGTCCAAGTTAGCACCACACGTTCGGGTATGGGAGTGGGAGCGTATGCCTTGGCATCGGAGTAGGGTGTCGGGGTCCTATCATGGCTGTGAGCTGAGGCCAGGATGGACGCAAAAAGCCAAACGTAAACGAAGATGAAAATTTTCATAACATAGAGGATATAGCGGTATAACGGCCTAATAGGAAGTTTAATGGTCCGGTTTCTTTTCGCGCAGCATCTATCACGATCATTCGCGTCCTGCTTTTGCTTCGCTAGATCCGATGTCATCGGGAAACGTCCAGCTCTTTGAGCCAGTCGTTGTAGGTGCTCATGGATTTACCCAGGTAATCCGAAGGTTGAGTATTCCAAGCGTTTTTGACTTCGAAGCGATGATTGATGTATCCCATGTCTCCATCATAACCTATCTTAACCAGTTCTTTCAATACTCGCCTCATGTCGAGGTCGCCTTGGTAGAGAGGTTGTAGGGTAAGTTTTGAATACGTAGACTTTTCTATCTTTTTGGAATCTAAATTTGTATCGGAACCCGAAAGGACGACATGTCCGATATGATCCTTAACGTTCTGGATGACCGCTTCGATCCTGCCTGCGTTTCCATATCTCATTTCATGGCAAAGAATGAATGCTAGGTCTATATCTAATGGGTGGAGTTCCTCGATCATGCGTACCGCTTGTTCCGCGTGATCGATCATGTTCGTATTGTGTGGATACAAGGATACAGGAATCCCCTTTTTATTGGCGTAACTAACGAAATTGGAGATGCTGTTTTTGAGGTCCGATCTAGAGACCTTGTCAGACGTTCTGCCGGCAATGAGCCAAAGGTTGACGCCGGTTCCCTTGATCTTGTCGATGATCGCTTTCCAGTTTGGTACGAGATTGCCTTCTTTGTCATAGAGCACGTAAAAGGCGGCATGAATATCGAAGTCCTCTGTTTTACGAGCCTCCGATCGATAGGTTTCGAAAACGCCTAGCGATTTTGGGGCAATACCAATAATCATTCCGGAATAGCCAGCAGCCTTCGTCATGGAGATTTGTTCGGCGATAGTGAACTGGTCATAACCTCCGAAGTTGTAGATATGCAATGGCCAGTGAGACTCGTTGCCTTCGGCAAGGGTAACGGATAAGTTGGCAAAGATTACGGTGAGTCGTACTGCTAGGGATTTCATTTCACTGATTAATTACACGTATATGGACTCGGATGGAGTGGATGTTCTTTGGCGTTATTATGTGTTCTTTGAATTGTTTGGGTACAATTTTGAGGAGGGAATGGAGTGGATTTGAGAAACGAGCGTTATTAGGTTACGCCGAATGGCGTGAAGAGGTAACGGTATTGAACTCAAACAGGACGAGAAGGCGAACGAAAGTGTCTTGTTTGACAGTCTCTTACTTCAGGAGCGCTTCGAAATCCGCATTAGGGATCGTCATCAGCTCATCAGCTATCTGCTTCATTTCGAGGTAGCGGTCTTGCTGCGATTCATCAGGCTGAACCACATGATACTGCCTAAAGCGCCAGCACGCGGTAACGCTGGCGGCATAAGCCACGAAGGGCTTGAGCTTAGTTGCTTCGGTTTGATTGAGCGGATCGATCGACTGATACCCGCTGACTAGCGCGCTCACTTTAGAACAGTTTAAACTGCCCGCATCGCAGCACAGGCCTGTGATCGCCATACCTAGGTCGAAGATCAGATAATAATGCCCCGCCTCTTCGAAGTCCATAATGACCGGGCCTGCATCTTTGGTCATCACTACATTGTTGAAAAAGATATCGCCGTGGATCAATCCCTTCCTCAGGCCTTCGCATACATTCTCGCTAATGTATTTCTTAACATCCGCCAACCAGCCGGCAAGCGGATGATCCGCAAATGCGTCTGCAATTGTCAGTGTTTCTATTCCGTACAAAAACCGGTTCTGCATACTTTCAGGAACCGGTACGGCATGTAGGGCCGCCATCGAGGCACCAATTTCAAACAGTATTTCCTCGCTCAGGTCTTCAACTATTTCACCATGCAGGTATTCTTTGAGCAAAACGGGCTTGTCCTTGTACGAACTCAGATAATCCCCACTACTCGTGGGCATCAAGCGTGAGCTCTTAAAGCCGCTCGCTTCGAGGTGAGTCAGCAGGCCTGCGAGTTCATTTACTTCCTCCTTAGATTTTGCTTCGCATAGTGTCAGGACATAGACTTTGTCGTTGGTATCGATCCGGTAGTTGCTGTTCTCGGATCCCCCTTCCAGGACGCGAAAATGCGTGAAGCAGCCGATATTGAATACGGCGGTGATTTCATTTATCTGCTTCTGGCTCAGTTCGGTATAAAGTGACATGGACTTTTGGCTCTACTGTGTTGAATGAGCAATAGCTCTTCGAGATCAATCGTAGCACGGGCATCTTGCCTGTGAATAAACAGGCTGGAAGCCTGTCCTGCTTTTTGCAAACTGAGCAGCTTCTCATTCATTCATTTGGCCCCAACGATGACCCGGACGGATCCACTTGCTCCGTGAAAAGAGGTAGGGCAGCATCGCCGAGGCTGCAGCAGAACCTAGGTTGTTCTTTTGGGCTATGCTGCGGCCTCGGCGATGCTGCCCTAAC
>JAJFLS010000099.1 GCA_021772595.1 Opitutales bacterium | reverse complement strand
GGTTCGTCTTTGGTCAATGCGAGTTCGCTGGATTCTTCCGACATCCAAGGAGTTACTGCGGTTCAAGTTCCAGTCAGCACGGATAATGCGCTGCTTTGGAATCCGTATAATAGTCAATTCGAAGAGGGCTCGATCGAATGGCAAACCTATCGGAATAATCCCTTGCAGGTTTGGACTTGGGGCAATCCTCGTTCGGCGGAAACGATCGAGTCCAACTCGGCGATCCTGCAAAGTCACTTCCTAGGCGGCAACGTTGTCACGACCGCTTCCTGGCGCAGTGACTCAGTGACCCAGGCTCTGGGAAGTCCTGAATTGGATCCAGCGACGGGCAAAACCCTCCCTGCAATACCTGTTCTCGAGGACCCCTTTATTGATGTTACGGAAGATCAGACCAGTTATGGCGTGGTGGCGCATGCTCCGGACAATTGGATGCCCGAAGGCACGAGCCTGAGCGTTCATTACGTTGATTCCTCGAATTTCGCTGCTGGCGCCGCAGGTGTTACTGTCTTCAATGAGCCAGCGCCGTTTCAAACCGGAGTTACCGAAGAATACGGGTTTTCGATATCCGCATTGGACCACAAGCTTCACCTGAGAGTTAACAAATTCGACACCGCTCAAAAGAACTCGAAAATCACGGGCACGATCCCTCAACCCTATGGCATTATTGGATCGGTGATGGAGAATAACTCGCCCGCGGAGCTGGCGGCTGCTGGATGGAATCTTGACACGCTTTTCAAGCCGGGATTCCTCGAAGCGGCACGATTCAGACCTGCTGATCCGGGTGTACCCAATAATGAGACGGAATGGTTGAACGACAATATTGCGGGAACCCCTACGAATATCTATCAGGACACGATTACGGAGGGAACTGAGATCGAACTCTCTTACGCTCCTACGAAGAACTGGCGCTGGCATTTCAACGCTGCCAGCGCAGAGGTCCAAGTGAGCAATGTGATGACGGAATTGGCTGCTGAGAATCGGCGGATCGTTGCGGAAATCTTCAATGATCCCCAAATGGGTCAGCTTTTCACCACGCCTGATCCCTTTTTGCCTGATGGTTCGGTTAATCCTGATGCGATACTCAGTGACAGAGGTTCTGGCCTTCTTAGCGCAGTGGCCCAAAAAACTTCACCTGAAGGAGGAACGCTTCAAGAGGTTCGGAAGTGGCGCTGGAATCTGCTGACGAACTATTCATTTGATGGCTCTTCTGGTCCCGATTGGTTGTCTGGATTCGGAGTGGGCACTGGCGTCCGCTGGCAAGACAAGGCGATCATCGGAACGGCCCTCAAGGACGTGGACGGAGTGGCTATACCGGATCACAGTTCTGAATACTTCGCTCCAGCAGAAACCAATGTCGATGCTTGGATTACCTATGATACAGAGGTTTTCGATGGGCATAACTTGCGGCTTCAAGCGCGTCTTCGAAATATCGTTGGGGGCGACGAGTTGGTTCCAGTCCGAGCGAATCCAGATGGCCGGGTTGCGCTTTATCGCATTGGAGCGCCGACCCAACTCGAACTTTCAGCTCGCTTGCAGTTCTAGTCGGCCATCGCTGTCTTGTATAATGAATTTGTAGTTCATGTCGTTTAGTAGTGTGTGATGGGCGCCCAGCTTCGACTGGGCGCCTTTTTTTGTTTGGGCTGAGAGCGGGGGAGAGGAAATGGGGTTCCGCTTAGATTCTCATCCGATTTTGCTAAAGCATCGATGGCCCCGTCGGTGGGTAGAAGGTTGTCACCTCGGCGCGGCGACCTACAATTGGGAGATGTAGGACGGGGCGCTGACCCGTCAGTCGGGTGAGGGGGGCTTGTCGGAAGCTCCGATTCTTCGTCGGATTTTTCACATTGATAAAAGAATAAGAAAGATCGCTTATGCGTGCCAAGCGCCGCATTACTATGAAGGGACGAGATTCGGAGGTTGGATATGATCTCGTTTCGTTGCCCTTGTATATGGTGGGGCAGATCGATCGATTTCTACAGGCATCTGAAGCGATCGTGATCTCAGTAGTCGCTCGCATGGTAATGATAGGGCCATTTTCAGATGAATCTTAAATTGGACTTGACCAAATTTAGATGTATCTTAAATTGGCCAATATGGATCGCGTCTACGAATCAATGGTCAAGGATCACTTTCAGCGCAACGAGCAGATGCTTCTCGTCTCGGGGGCGCGACAGGTGGGCAAGACCACGGTTGGCAAGGCGATTGGAGAGGGTGAACGCTTTCATTACCTCAATTGGGACCTTCAAGAAGATCGACTTGCCATCCTTGAGGGGCAACGGAGCTTGTCCGCGAACTTGGGAAGCGAACCTCATCAGACAATTGTATTCGACGAGCTTCATAAATACGCTGACTGGAAGAATTTTCTGAAGGGTTTCTATGATGCGTATCATGAATTGAAATGGGACATACTGGCCACCGGTAGCGCTCGGTTGGATACGTTTCGAAAGGGAGGAGATAGCCTTTTGGGCCGGTATTTCCATTTGCAGATGTTTCCGCTTTCGGTTGCTGAATTGCTTTGGACTGAATTCGATGAGCGGCTCATTCGCGCCCCTCGCGAATTGAACGATGATCTGTGGCAAAGTCTATTGAGGTTTGGCGGGTTTCCCGAGCCGCTGCTTAAATCGAACACGCGATTCCATCGACAGTGGAGCCGATCTCGTCAAGACCGGCTCTTTCAGGAGGATATTCGTACATTGGGGAAAGGGTTCGATGTATTGAAAATAGAGCTGCTTGCGGAACTAGTCGTTCTCAATGCGGGTTCATTGCTGAATTACTCTTCCCTGGCCAAAATAATTAGGGCATCCGTAGAATCGATCCAGAGATGGTTGACTCTGTTGGAGCAGCTCTCGTTCTGCTTCAGATTGCGCCCATGGACCAAGAATATCTCTCGATCTATCGCTAAGGAGCCCAAGCTATTTCTTAACGATTGGTCTAGCCTTTCGGACGTCGGAAAGCGCAGCGAAAATTTCGTAGCAAACGCTCTGATGAAAGCTGTTGAAGGATGGAACGATATGGGGCTCGGCGAATTCGGTCTATACTTCATCCGAACGAAGGAAAAGCGGGAGGTCGATTTCGTCGTTACCCGAGAGAGCGAACCATGGTTTCTTGTGGAGGTGAAAACGAGCGACACGCATCTATCGCCTCAGCTGGAATACTTTCAAAAGCTGATCAAGGCTTCGCACGCGTTTCAAGTCGTCGTCGAGCTGCCCTACAAAGATGTAGATTGTTTTTCGATAGAGAAACCAGTTGTGGTTCCTGCTAAAACTTTTCTGTCTCAACTTCTTTAGCCGTTTCTCAAACTCAAAATTCGCTAGGGCGCGTTCTCAATGAAATCACGATTCCGTCGATTTCGCGGAAATGAGCTGTTGGGATCGAGCGTTTGCTGCGCGAGGCTTGGGGCAGCACGCTTCGATGCTTCCCCGTTGGGATAGTTGGATCCGGCGGGTCAATCGGCGTAGAATACGGGTTCGTCGTTCGGCGGGATAGGGTTGTCGCCTCAGAGAGACGAACTGCCAAGCGCTCGGCCTAATGCTGGTGGGCGTGAGCAGGCTTTTCCTGTGGATTTAGTTTTGGGTATTGGATCGACTCAAGAGATGTCGCACCTTCGTGGATACGGTAGGCTTGGTTGAACTCCACGTTTTCGAAGACCTGCGTGGTTTTGGATGTGGGCCACGAAATAGCGATTGATTCAATGGATTCGGCATTTCCCAACCCTATCTCTTGCCGCGCCGGGTTGCCGCCGAAACTGCTTCCGGTGCCTACGGTTTTGTAAATCGATCGGGGGCCATTGGGCGTTTGTATCTGGACGTGGATACGTGTGCCATAGGCACCACGGTTCGAACGGTCGCCCACTAGCTTGAGCTTGAGCCATTTATTCTCGTTCCCAGGGTTTTCGAAGAGGGCATTCATATAGCGATCTCCCGAGTAGGCTCCGCCCATGACGGTGTGCACGTCTTGGTCGCCATCGTTGTCGAAGTCGCCAAAGGACACCGCGTGCCCTTTCTGCAGGTGACCGAATCCTCCCGAGGTGGTTACGTCCTGGAAGGTTCTACCGCCGTTGTTGCGATACATTTTGTTGGGCATAATGACATCCATCGATGGGTCGCCTGTACCCACATAGAAATCAAGAAAGCCGTCATTGTCCAAATCGCCGAAATTGGACCCCATCGGGAGCCAGCATTGCTCTAGTCCTGCGGAGGCGGATACGTCTTCGAAGGTGCCGTCTCCTTGGTTGCGGTAAATTCGAGGCGTTTCAATTTCAGATTTTTTCCCCATATAGGAGGCGGTCACCGCGCTGATGCCGCCCAGTTGGTATCCTGCGACAAACAAATCCTCCCAGCCATCGTTATCGTAATCCCAGAACCAGCAAGGGAAGGAACTGACGGGTTCGGTGACGCCTGCTTTTTGCGAGACGTCTTCGAAGGCGAGGCCGCTGGAGTCCAACCCCATATTTCGGAACAGTTTATTAGGACCGTCCAATACGGAGACATAGAGGTCGGGCCAGCCGTTGTTGTCGAAATCGCCGCTAGTGACGCCTTTTACCCAGGCGTTCACGGTGATGCCAGCTTCGGCGGCATGTTCGGAAAAAGTGCCGTCTTTATTATTTAGGTACAATTCGCAGGGGTGCGGATCTTGTTCGGTTTGTTCGTTTCCTATATAGAGGTCGAGCCAGCCGTCGTTATTGAAATCCGCCCAGGCGGCTGTTTGCGTTGGACGAAAGCTCAGAAGGCCGGCTGATTCGGTGACGTCGCTGAAAGTGCCGTCTCCATTGTTGTGCAGGAGAGAGTTGGGGTGGTGTCCCGCTCCGAATAGCCAGGCCCCACGCAGAACCAAGACATCCGAGTCGCCGTCGTTGTCATAGTCGGCGTATTGCATGTTGAGCCCCCCGGTGATGCCCAGGATTCCCGCTGATTCGCTTTGGTCTTCGAAGCTGCCGTCGCCTTTGTTGATGAGGAGATGGACTTGATCTTTTAGGGACCAGGAAGAAACCATAAGGTCTAGAAAACCGTCGTTATTGAAATCCGTCATAGCGCCGCCACCGGCTAGGCCGTTGATGGCGATTCCCGCGGCGGGAGCGATGTCCGTAAAGCGCGGTAGGTCGAAATCCGATTCGAGGGCTTGAGGTGGGACGCGGAATTGAGGGGGCACGGTTTCTGGATAGGTTCCCAAGGTCATCGCAGCGAGATTCAGCAACCATCGCGCTTCCAGGTCCTCGGGGTCGGATTTGAGATGTTCCAACAGAACTTTGGTTGCTTCGGTCGATCCACGTGTCAGTTGGTGGATTCCGTTTCCGGATATGGGAAACAGGCAGGAATCCGAGGTATGATTCTGGACGCAGTTTTCCTGTTCGCCAAAGCGGATCCAGGCCAGAGCCAAGAGATTATTAAAATCCCGGAGAATCGCCCGAATGCTTTCCTTTGGGATATGGGTAATCTTGGAATGAATTTCTTCGATTACGGCGATGGCTTCCCCGTTTTGGTTGGCCCGCACATATTCCTGCGCCAGTTGATAGCGTTCCATGATCTGCTCGCCCATCGGTTTGCTGTTCGACAGGGCCCCCTTCATGTAGGTCGCGCGTTGATCGTTCAGATAGCCATTGTTGGCCGGGTTCTGCGTACGTTCTATTGCGACCAGGCGCTCGACCATCTTCTTCGTTTCCTCGTCGGAAGCGAAGGAAGGTAGGGGACTAAAGACGCAAGCGCTTAGCAGGACGAGGGTGAGTAATGACCGGAACATTGGAAACAATTCTCAGAAAAATGGAAACCCTTGAAATCTCAAACCTATTGGCTCGCAGAGACACCTATTTCCTGACGCAGGAAGGAAATAGCGAACGGAGAGAGCGATGTTAAAAGAAACACAATTTCAAACAACGCTCGTTCCTCGCTTGTTGCCTCTTCCGTCTTCGCGCTGCTACGCCGAGACAAGTCGAGGCAAATAGGTGTCTCTGCGAGACAATAGGTTCGAATTGATTAGCTCGAATACAATTTGATGGTTCAACTGATTTAGTTGTTTATCGAGGGCGTTGTCGAATTCCTAAAATTCGATCAAGTGGTATTGGTTAACGGCTGGGTTTTCGACGCGCTTCTTGGAGCCGTTTATCCAGGTTACTTCGATGTAGTCGACCTTGTCGTTGTTTCCGATGCCGAAGTGTTTGGTGGAGGCGTGTTGCGATTCGTAGGAATCGCCGTTGACGTTGGCTGCGGCCTGAATTCGGCCTCCGGTGGAGATTACGATCTTGGCGGCGGTCGCTGAGGGTGCTCCGGCTTTGTCCTGAAGGCGAACGCCGATGAAATTTCCGGTCGAAGGCATTTGATTCAAGTACACTTCGAGCGTATTTCCTTGGGTCTGTGGATTCCAATTCGGAGGATTGGAGTCGATGATCAGGTCCAGTTTGCCATCCAAGTTGACATCGTCGGCTATCACCATGCGGCTGTCATTTTCGAGGGCTACGCCGGCGAGAAAGGAGAGATTGCGCGTCGAGCCATCGGACATCGGCATAAAGAGAAAATTGTGTTCAAAGCCATTCCAGGAAATTCCATTGTCCTCCTTGATGCCCAGTTTCTCGGAAAAGTAATCGTCGAATAGGGGACTTTCCTGCGACGATCCGCGGTAGATGTCGTCGGTCCAGTAGCTGGTGCAGTAGTCCTTTGAGGTGGTGTTGCTGTCGTGCCCGTTTGCCACGTAGAAATCCAAATTGCCGTCATTGTCGAAATCCACTGTGACGACTCCCCAGGACCAGCCGGTTCGGGCGATCTGGTCATTGACCTCGGGTTGTTTGAAGGTGCCGTCGCCTTGGGAATAGTA
>JAJFLS010000098.1 GCA_021772595.1 Opitutales bacterium | reverse complement strand
TTTGACGTATAGGCGGGGAGCCGTATGGCGTTTGTGTTCCTTTTTACCATGAATCGCGTCTTTATAAAAACCTACGGATGCCAGATGAACGAGCGGGACAGCGAGCAAGTCGCTTCGTCCCTGCGCGGTCGCGGCTACTCTGTGGTGGACAACGAGTTCGACGCGGACGTGGTGCTGCTCAACACCTGCAGCGTGCGCGACCAGGCCGAGCAGAAAGCGATCGGCAAGGCGGGCTATCTGGCGAAGCGCAAGCGGACGGATCCGAATTTCATGATCGGTGTGATGGGCTGCATGGCCCAGAATCGTGGGGACGAATTGGTCGATCGACTACCGGATCTCGACCTGATTGTGGGCACGCAGAAATTTCACCGCGTCCCAGACCATTTGGACAATCTCATCCAGACGATGTCCGGCGAGGGCCCCAAACCTTCCACAATCGTCGACCTCGGCGAGGAAACGGACTCGCAAAACACGATCAAGGATCACTTGCCGAAGAAGAACCAGGTGAGCGCGTTCGTCTCGATCATGCAGGGCTGCAATATGAATTGCGCGTTCTGCATCGTGCCGAAGACGCGTGGCCGCGAGCGGGCCCGTCCGATGGAGCAGATCGTGGAGGAAGCCCACGCATTGGCGGAGCAGGGAGTCAAAGAGATCACCCTGCTCGGCCAAATCGTGACAAGCTATGGTCGCCGCGAGTTTCCAGTGGTCGGCGGCAAGTCTCCGTTCGTCCAGCTCATCGAGAAGATTAACGATGTGGATGGCATTGAGCGCATCCGTTTCACCTCGCCCCATCCGCGCGGGTTCAAGCAGGATCTTGTCGAGGCTTACCGCGACGTGCCGAAGCTTTGCGAGTATGTGCATCTGCCATTGCAGGCCGGTTGCGACAAGACGCTCCGGGCGATGAATCGTCCCTATACTAAAGAGCGCTATCGCGAGATCGTCGAATCCTTGCGATCGATTGTGCCGGACATGTACATCTCGACCGACATCATTGTCGGCTTTCCTGGCGAGACCGAGTCGGATTTCAATGAGTCGGCCGCGTTCTTCGAGGATATCGGTTTCGACATGTCCTATATTTTCAAGTACAGCATTCGTACCGGAACACCCGCGGAAACGATGTTGGACCAGATTTCAAAGGAAGAGAAGGAGCGGCGCAATCAAGTGTTGCTGGATATCCTGCATACGCGTTCGCTTTGGCGGAACGAGCAGCTGGTCGGCACCGTCCAAGAAGTGCTCGTGGAAGGCCCCGCGAAGAGGGGCGACAAGTTTGTCGGGAAGACGCGCGGCTACCGAAACTCGATTTTCGATGGGGACGAACGACTTATTGGGAAATTGGTTGAAATGAAAGTGGAACGCGCGACCGTCAGCACGATCTATGGAGATCTGGTGCTAGCTGGCGTAGATACGATTTAGAACGATTATGGAACTGACTCTTTTTCAAGCGACCCTCATTGGAGGAATTTTATTCGCCGCCGTCGGCGCGATATTCGCTGTCCCAAGCAAACCGATCTCGACCATGGTCCGGGGGTTTCCGCGGTCGCAATTGGCGGGCTACGTGACAATGGGAATTGGCGGCATTTGGACGCTCTATAAGGTGCTCCATCTCGGCGAAGCCAATTACGGGAATTTCAAGCAGTATATATTTATCGGGTTCGCGCTAATCGGTTTGTTGTCGTTCAAGTACGCGCCTGATTTCCTTTCGGTTCGCGGCGCGTGTATTCTGTATTTGCTTATCGCGGACACTATTCTAAATGGTGCGTTCGGGCATTATGAGGAACCGCTTCGGTTGTTAACGGTCGCTCCGATTTTCTTGGGAATCGCTTTGTCGCTTTATCTTGGATACGCGCCGTTTCGCATGCGGGACTTCTTTACTTGGCTTTTCGCGACGGCTGGGCGGTCTAAGACTCTCGGGTTGATTCTTCTGCTCTACGGGGGGATCGTGAGCGCTTCGGCCTTCGCCTATTAGAGTTTCATGGATCCGCTGCCGTCAGACGAAAGTGCGTTGCTCCTGATTCTCGCGGGTCCAGCGGGAAGCGGGAAGACCACGCTTTGCGAGCGGCTGGTGGCCGATAACGAGAAAGTCGAGCGACTGGTCACCTGTACGACGCGGAGCCCGCGACCGGGCGAGCAAAACGGGGTGGATTACCACTTTCTGACGAACGAGGATTTCGATCGGAAGGTCGAGGAAGGAGCTTTTCTCGAGTGGGCGAAGGTGCATGACAATCGCTACGGCACGCTCAAGAGCGTGATCGAAGACAAGCTGAACGAGCAGATCGATCTTGTGATGAATATCGATGTCCAAGGGGTTGCAGCGGTGCGGGAAGCGGCCAAGAGCCATCCGGTTATCGCTCAGCGATTGGTGACGGCGTTTGTAATGCTCTCGGATTTCGAGGAGCTTCAGCGCCGTTTACGCGGTCGCGGCGAGAATGACGACGAAGAGATCGCCCGCCGAATCGAATCTGCGAGGAACGAAGTCAAGCGTTGGAGCACGTTCGACTATGTAATTCATTCGAAGTCCAAGGAAGACGACTACGACGTTTTCCGAGGCATCTGGAACGCGGAGAAACGCAAGGTTTCACGCCTGCGGTAGGCGGCTCGAAGTTGTAGGGTCGTCGCTTGCGGCGTACCGCAAAAGTGGCTCGAACCTCAACCAATGCGGTACGCCGCAAGCGACGACCCTACGGAGAGCTCGATCGACGACGCCATCTACCCAGCGGACAAGCCCGGCATCGGACAATCCAAGGCGGCACAGAGGGAGCGGATGTGTTGGAGTTCTTGATCGCTTAGCTCGTCGTCGTGGGCGACGATGGAGGCTGCGGCGAGGAGGGTCGTTTTGCGCGCTTTCATGATAGACTCGCTGGTTTGGATGATCGCGGCATTGAGGGAGCCGGGGTTTCGCGCGTGATCGAAGCGTGGATGAAGCACGGTTCCGAATGCGTTGAAGGCGGTCGCGCCTTTGCGGAAAGCCTTGCTTGCTTCGGCATCGTTGTCGGCTCCCGAAAGGGCGATCGCGGAAAGGACGATCTCTATTGACTGGCGCGTTTTGGGAAACGTGCGGTGGCCGAATTTAGCGTTGGTATGGTAAGTCTGAATACTGCGTTCGATCGCGGTGAGGAGGCATTGCTCGTCGAAATCGATGACGCCATCGGCTTGAGCATGTTGGCGGAAATTCGCGAGCTCCGCGCTGAGCTGGGGCGGAGGGAGCTCTTTGATCGCGGCGAGGGCGACTTCGAACAAGGCGTGTTTTTGAGCGGGGCCGAGCGATTGGATTTCTGGGGTAGGACTCCCGGCGTTCATGGACGCGAGCAGGACGGTATACGCGGTCGCCGGGTTGCGGGCTTGGTGGACGAGCGATTCCGGCAGCGAGTCGAACGCGCGGTTCGCTGCAGGAATCGAATCGTGATCGAGGGACCCGAGGTTGGAAACGAGATTGCTGGGCTGCCGGGAGCGTTTGGAAGAGGGGTCGGTCGGCTTGGCTGAGAGTTTCTTTTTGGTGGTTCCACGCGGGTCGATGGCGGCGATGCGATCGTCCAGCGGAGGATGGGTTGAGAACGCGCTGGCAAAGGATTTGGATAGGGCGTTGGAGAAGAAGATGTGGCTCGCCTCCATCGCATCCGGATGTTGGATGCGCGAGCCGCCGGCCAGGAGTTTGATTTTTCTGAGAGCGTTGGCGATGCCTCCGGGATTGCGGGTGAACTGGACTGCGGAGGAGTCGGCTAGGTATTCCCGCTGGCGCGAAATCGCGCTTTGGATGAGCTTGCCGAAGAAAACGCCAATGTATCCGACAATCATTACGATTGCGGCGATGGCGATCACCGCAACGACCACTCCTCCCCCGCCTTCTTTGCTGGATCGACGACCGCTGCGAAAACCGACGCTTCTCAATACGATGCGACCGATAACCGTGATCGCGAGCAGTCCGAAAATGACGCCGATCAAGCGCGAGTTGATTCGCATGTCGCCATTTAGAATGTGGCTGAATTCGTGGGCGACCACGCCCTGCAGTTCGTCGCGGTCCAATTGATCCAGGCAGCCTTGGCTGACCGCGACTACGGCGTTGTCCGGCGTATAGCCCGCAGCGAAAGCGTTGATGCCGAGCTCGTCTTTAAGAACGTAAATTTCTGGTATCCGAATTCCGGATGCGATCGACATTTCCTCGACCACATTTCGATACTGGCTCCATTTCGGGTCTTCGATTTTCGACGGGACTTTGGAGCCTCCGAGCATGAGGGCGATGGAGCTGCCGCCTTCTTTTAGGGAACCGATTTTCCAGAGAGAGCAGATCC
Source organism: Opitutales bacterium (assembly GCA_021772595.1). Lineage (GTDB taxonomy): Bacteria > Verrucomicrobiota > Verrucomicrobiia > Opitutales > Opitutaceae > Pelagisphaera. The sequence goes on along the minus strand of JAJFLS010000098.1, from coordinate 7,120 downwards.
CGACAAAGAAGGTCACCGACCCAAGCGTGATGACGAAGCGTTCCAGGCTCCAGAGCGGCAAGGTTCGATTCACTTGGTTGATCAGAGCGTAGGACACGCCAAAGTAGATGAGGCTGCCCATTGCGAGAACGGCGGCGATGAAGAGCGCGACGAGTGTTTTCGTTTTGCTGCGCGCCTGGTCTTGAGCCTCGAAGAAATCCATACCGAGGAAAGCCGGTTAGACCCGCTTTAGTTGAATGAGACCTTGGGGGCTTCCTTTTCGCTTTGGTCTTCGATTTCGAAGAGGGTGGCTTCCTTGAATCCCATGTTGTTGGCGATCAGGAGGGTGGGAAAGGTTTCGCGAGAGGTGTTGTATTCCATCACGCTGTCGTTGTAGGCCTGGCGGGCGAAGGCTACTTTGTTTTCGGTGGTGGTCAGCTCTTCGGTCAGCTGCATCATGTTCTGGTTCGCTTTGAGATCGGGATAGGCCTCGGCGAGGGCCATGAACTTGGTCATCGCTCCGGAAAGGACGGTTTCGGCGCCGAGCAGGCTTTTGATCGCGTCGGCATTGTCGGGGTTGGCCGCGGCCTGGCTTACGGCGGATTGGGCGGAGTTTCGGGCGGAGATGACGGCTTCGAGCGTTTCGCGCTCATGGGACATATAGCCTTTGGCGGTCTCGACGAGGTTGGGGATCAAGTCGTAACGTCGCTTGAGCTGGACGTCGATCTGGGAGAAGGCGTTTTTGAAGCGATTGCGGAGCTTCACCAGCTTGTTGTAAGCGCCGATGGCCCAGAGGATTGCGATGACAACGAAGGCGAGAAGGACAGCTGAAAACAGGGTAAGAATCATGATGACGATACCATAAAGAGCCAAATTGGGATACGGCTAGGCTTTTCGAGTGCGATTGGGAGGTTTTCGCACAGGGATCGTCGAGGGTTCTTCCAATTTCCAGTGGCGGGCAATCATTCCGTTATTGGGGTCGTTGTACTGAGACGAAGGCCAATGGGCACGCTACTGGTCTATGAATTTTGCAATAACTAGGTCCGTAATGTCGCTGAATTGGGCGAGGATTAGAAAAGGAATTTGAATATGAGCGCGATAGCTGTTTCGGTGGTAGATGATCAACCCAACTTGAATATCATGACCCCTGAAAAGCCCAAACCCCGACAAGAAATGAGCGATACAGAACTCGTTCAGGCGGGATATCGTTACGCGCTCTCGATTGCGCGGCATCATCATGATGCAGAGGATCTTGTGCAGCAGGCTTGGATGAAGCTCGTCCGAGCGTACGGCAAGGTCGAAGGGACGCCAGTGCTGTTCCGCGCGGTTCGGAACCTCTTTTACGATCAGAAGCGCAGAAGCAAGATCGTGCAATTCGAGCCTCTCGATTCTCATGCTGAGCGTGGGAAGTTGGAATCGAAGGGCGTTTCGATGGATATGGAGCTACTGATGAGCAAGTTGCGTCCGGAAGAGAGCGAGGCGCTTTATTTGAATGTTGTGGAAGGGTACACGGCTAGCGAGATATCCAGCCAAACCGGATCGCCGCGCGGCACGATTCTCAGCCACATCCACCGGGCCCGCCAGAAACTGGCCAAAGCCCTCGGAAGCGAATTTCGCGATACCAAGTAGAAACGGGAGACTACGGCGATGGAGGACAAAGAACTAGATAAGAAAATAAGCGGCCATTTTATGAGCCAGAAGTTGCCTGCGGAAAATGTGCAGCGGATTCTGGACCAAGTCCAGACGAGCAAGAAAGTCGTCTGGTGGCACTACTGGGCGCCAGTCGCGGCAGCCGCGGCTATCGTGATGGTTTTTTCCTTCCAGATGGCGCGGAGCTATGAGGATGGGGAATTCTATTTCGACGTGGCGGGGGAAATCGCCATGCGGCATAACAGTTTCACCGATTTCGAAGTGGAAGCGGCCTCGCACGAAGGAGTGCAGGCGGGTCTCAAGGATCTCGCGTTTTCGGTAACGCCCTTGATGAAGCAGAAGATTCTTTCCGCCTACGAGGTGATCGGGGCTCGCTATTGCCAGCTCGAAGGACAGCAAGCTGCGCACATGCAAGTCAGGCATCGTACTACGGGGGCGCTTTGCACGCTCTATGTGGCGTCGTTGAACGGACCGCTCAAGGCTCTCAAAAATATCGACCAGAACGTGAAGCTGGAGACACACCACGTGAGCCTTTGGGAAGATTCCGATCGGCTATTCGCGCTGGTGAATTGAGCATTGCGCCGAAGGCGTGATGGGTAGGGAGGACTGGCTCGGTCCTCCGCCTTGTGCCCGTTTTTGGAGGACCGAGCCGGTCCTCCCTACCTAAATTTAAGACATCGTTTGGCTTACTCGTCCCACTCGATGTCGGCGCCGAGTTTTCTGAGGTTTTCGGCGAAGTAGGGATGGGCTCTTCGAATGGGGTCGGCGTTTCGGACGATGCTGTTTCCCTCGATGCTCGCGGCCATCATGTAAAGAGCGACTGCTGCGCGAATTATATAAGGAGATTCAACGGAAGCCGGTCTCATCGGCCGATTGCCAAATACTATGATGCGGTGCGGATCGCTCATAACCGCGTGGGCGCCGAACTTCGTCAGCTCGGGAAGCCACGAGAATCCGCCTTCGTAGACCTTGTTCCAAAAGTGCATGACTCCGTCCGCTCTCGTAGCGAGGGCGATCATGAGCGGGAGTAGGTCCACCGGGAAATAGGGCCAGGGAGCGGCTTCGATCTTCGGAAGCAAGTTTGTGGTAAAAGGTTGTTGGATTCGCAGCGGCTGATTGGCCGGGCAAATGGCAGTGTCGCCCTCGTGCCGGATTGCGACCCCTAGCTTCGCGAAGCTGCCGGTAATCAGATCGAAATGCTGGGGCGTGGAATTCAGAACGTGCACCTCGCCGCCGGTGATCGCTCCCAGAGCGAGAAAAGTCGCGACTTCATGGTGATCGGATGAAATTTCGGCGGTGGCTCCGCTCAATTGGTCGATGCCTGAGACGGTGAGCACGCTTGTCCCGATTCCCTCGATACGGGCGCCCATGGAGACGAGAAAGCGGCAGAGGTCCTGCACATGGGGCTCGCTCGCAGCGTTGGTGAGCTTGGAGTTCCCGTTCGCAAGCGCCGCCGCCATGACGAAGGTCTCGGTGGTGGTGACGGACATGTAGTCCGCCCAGTGTTCCGCTCCTTGGAAGCGATCTTCGATCGAGATTTCCAACACGCCGTTGTGGGAGATTGACGCTCCGAGCTTCGCCAGGATTTCCAGGTGGGGGTCGAGCTCGCGAATGCCCAGCGTGCAGCCTTTGGGATTCGAGTCTAGCGAGATGCGTTTGAACTTGAAGAGCAGTGGCGCGAAGAGCAGCACCGAAGAGCGCATGCCTTGGGGCAGATCGCTGGGATTGAAATCGGTGCCGAGACCCGAGTGGTCCAGCCGCATCGTCTTTTCTTCGCGGTTCCAATCGATCTGCGAGCCGATGCTGCGAAAGAAGGTCACGAGCTTCTCGATGTCCGTGATCGCCGGAACATTCGAGAGTTCCACGGGGCCGGAGGAAAGCAGGCTTGCGCAGAGAATCGGTAATACCGCGTTCTTGTTTCCGGAAGGAATGATTTCGCCGCTTAAGGGTTTGCCGCCGTGTACAATGAGATCCGCCATGGGTTAATTCTCGAATAGCCTCGCGGCCTAGAGATTGGTTTTCAACTTCAATATCGAATTAGTTTCGATCGGCAGATCGCCGTTCGTTCGATGAGTCGAAAACCCGCAGGTACGCGATCTTGGTACTTGAGTGCTGATGAGCGGAGGGCTCAAAGCATCTCCAATCCCGATCTAGCAGAAACCTGTATCAAATGGGCTTATACACCCAAACTTCCGGCGAATCCATGCTGTCGTTTTGTTCGACGGCGATGAAGTAGAGGTCGAGCCCCGGGCTGTAGAGGTCGGTACGCGCTCTGTTGGCGGTGGGGATGTTTTCGATAAGCTCGTAGTGATCCGCGTCGGTTTGCTGCACGACCGAGATGAACCCCTCGCCGCAGGGAGCGTAGATGCGCTTCCGCTTCGCATCAAAGGTAATATCGTCGAGATCTCCTTTGATCGGGACCGAAGTTATTTCCCGGCCCGTCTCGCTATCCATGACGATCAGAGTCGAGGGCTTTCTGCAGCCAATCATTAGGCGATTGTTTTTCTCGTCCAAGGCTACTGCCTTGTTGAGCTTAGCAAGCGTGATTGGAAAGGTCGCGACTAGCTCGCTCGTATCGGTATTGATGACGCAAATTTTTTCGGCGGCACTCATGTATAGGAGCGGTTTTTTGTGAGCCATATATAGATTCGTATAGTGCTGGTCGTGCACTTTTATATCTTTAATATGCTTTAGCGTTTTCGAATCATATACTGTTATATAGACTTTTTCGCCAATGCGCTTCTGCCCGTAGAAATTGTGGTCGTAGTAGCTGTAGCGTACCTTGCTGCTGCCGACCAGCGCTTTTCTCTCGGCCAAGGTGTATTCGCCATCTTCGTTTCCGAAAATGCAGAAACTGCTTCTGTCGCCGAGACCGTTGCCGACAATAACGTGATCGCCGGTGGGGGAATAGGCAATGCCGGAGCAGCCTTCCTGACCTGGCATCTGCTGCAATAGCTTGCCTGCCTGGATGTCGAAAATATCGAGGCTCTTGTTCATCTTGTTGCCCATGAACAGGAGCTGCTTGTTTTCGTTGATATCTAAATGTCCGAGCTTTCCGCTTGGACCGTTCGTGGGGATCACAGCGATCCGTTCCATGGTCTCGGGCTTGCCGCCAATCGCTGGTAGCAGCGCGAGCGTCAGGCAAAAGAAAGCAATAAATTTAGGGGTCAAGGCTCGAGGCGATGCGTTTTTATTCATACTTGTTTAGATTCGGCGATATTGGACTTCTGACGCTGGCATCTAATTTGGACAAAATTGAAAAGAACAATAGATTCTCTATCTGTTTGTATATTGCATACGAAATACAGAGAGTCTTGCCTCGCTCGCGAATTGATAATTAGCTAGCTATGTTTTCATACAACCTTCTCGAAAAATATTATGCGACTCCCTCTTTATCTTAAATCATCTTTGCTTGTGATCCCGCTTGTGATTGTAGGCTGTTCGCCCCGATCCGAGAGGGAGGTGCCGCTCGCAAAATCGGTTGATCTCGGCCCGGAGCTGACGATGGAGCGGCTGCTCGGGAGCCCGAGTCTGAGCGGTCCGACTGTCCGCAGCGTGACGATGTCGCCAGATGGCGAGCGGGTGACATTTTTGCGAGGCAAGGCCGACCGGAAGGCGCAGCTAGATCTTTGGGAATACAACATTGCAGCTGGAGAGTCCCGACTGCTTGTAGACTCTGACGAGCTGCTGGGAGGAGAGGCCGAGGTGCTATCGGAAGAAGAGAAAGCGCGCCGGGAGCGGCAACGCATCCGAAACAGCGGCATAGTCAGCTACTCTTGGAACGAGGCGGGTACTGCTCTGCTGTTTCCGCTTGGCGGGGACGCGTTTATCAAGCCGCTCGACGGGCCGGCTAAACGCGTGATCGAAACGGAGGCGTTCGAAACCGACGTCAAGTTCAGCCCGAAAAGCTCGTACGTTTCCTTCATTCGCGAACGCGACTTGTACGCCATCGAAGTAGCGACTGGTCAGGAGATCCGTCTGACTTCCGGGGCGAACGACGAGATCGCCCACGGAGTCGCGGAGTTTGTGGCTCAGGAAGAGATGGACCGCGACACGGGCTACTGGTGGTCGCCCGATGAGAGCCGCGTGGCGTTTACGAGGATCGACGAGAGCCCAGTGAGGCTGGTCGATCGATACGGGACGACCAAAGAAGGAACACTCACCACGCACAAGCAGCGCTACCCGGAGGCAGGTTCCGACAACGTGATCGTAACCTTGGGCGTGGTGGAGGTCGCTAGCCAGGAAACCGTTTGGATCGATCTTGGCGAAGACCAGGACATCTATCTCGCTCGTGTTAATTGGCTGCCGGACAGCAGCAGACTCAGTTTCCAGCGTTTGCCTCGGGATCAGCAATCTCTCGATCTCGTGTCCGCCGCCGCGGATGGCGATGGCCAGCAGTTGCTGTTGCGAGAGAAGACCGATGTTTGGATCAATCTTCACAGCGATCTTCGTTTCCTCAAAAAGACGGGCCGGTTCATCTGGTCGAGCGAGCGGAGCGGCTATCGGCATTTGTATTTATATGACAATGACGGCACCGAAGTGGGAGCTTTGACCAGGGGCGATTGGGTGGTCAGCAAATTGGAGTATGTGGACGAAGAGGCGGGCAAAGTCTATTTCACCGGCTTCAAGGAAGGGACGCTCGAACGTCACCTTTACACGGTTTCACTTCAGCCGGACCCGTCGTCGATCGATCGCGTGACGAATCGACCGGGTTGGCATTCCGTCAAGCTAGAGGGAGACGCGTCTAACTATTTGGATACGTACAGCGTGGCGGACGTGCCTCTTCAGATTGCGTTGCGAACCGTCGCCGATGACAGCCTCGTAACCTATATCAACGAGAACGCGATGAACGATACGCACCCGTATCATCCTTATTTAAAGGGCCACGCAGCGCCGGAATTCGGCCAGATCCTCGCGGCGGATGGAGTCACGAAACTCGACTATCGCCTCCTCCTGCCGCCGGCTATGAAGAAGGGCGAAAAGTACCCGGCGGTTCTCGCTCCCTACGGTGGCCCGCACGGGCATAGCGTGCGAAATAGCTTCCAGCTTAGCCAGAATCAGATGTTCGCCCGCAATGGGTTTGTGGTCCTCATTGTGGACAATCGCGGATCCTACAATCGCGGCGTCGCGTTCGAGTCGGGAATAAAGAACGCCATGGGCACGGTCGAGGTCGAGGATCAGATCGAAGCGGCCCGTTTTCTACGGAATCTTGAATACGTGGACGGAGATCGCGTCGGCTTTCACGGTTGGTCGTACGGAGGCTACATGACTTTGATGATGCTCGCGAAAGCCCCGGAAATTATAAAGGTAGGAGTCTCGGGCGCGCCAGTGACAGATTGGCGCCTCTACGATACGACCTACACCGAGCGCTACCTCGGCCATCCAGACGCGCCTGGCGATGTGTATGAAAACAGCGGTGTATTCAAATATTTGGACGGCGTGAAGGGCAAGCTGCTGCTGATCCATGGCATGGCCGACGACAATGTGTTTT
>JAJFLS010000097.1 GCA_021772595.1 Opitutales bacterium | reverse complement strand
TGACACATACTGGGCAGCCGGCGTGATAGAAGATTGCTTTTGTTTTCAAGATAATGCCTGTTGTGTATTGCTTCGATTTCTGCGGAGTCCCGCAAGCAACCGCCGCTTGCGGTTGTATCTCCTAGAATATCACAGTTCTAGAACAGTAAAAGAGGGCTCGATTCGGTGGGCGCTTACCATTTTGTTCCTACTAGACAACGCCTTCCTCCTATATATATTCGCAGAACGATGGACAAAAAGTACCTCACGCTTGATGAGCGACAGGCTTACCGAAGCCTCGAAGATGTGGTCGGTTGCAAATGGTCCGCCGCCGTGGTCGCCGCAATTCACCAAGGAGTCATTCGCCCGGGCAAGCTAGAGCGCTACATTCCCGGCATCTCTACCAAGGTCCTCAACGAGAGGCTACGGCGACTGCTAGACTACAAGCTCGTCGCGCGAACAGAATTTAACGAGAATGTGCTCCGGGTCGAATACACCCTGACGCCGAGTGGCGAAAAGCTAGCCAATGTGATCGAGCAATTGCACAAGCTTCAGCGCGAGCACGGCTCAATATTGGAGACGGAAACAGAAGAGTAATACCTTCGGGAAGGTACCCTGCTAGCTCAAACAAAGAGATCGAGCTTTTGGAATAAGCACTACCCTAGCACTTTCGCGAGAGCCTCATCCATATCCGCGACTCTGTAGATCTTTTTCGGATTAGCCCACTGCTTCGGCTACAGGGTCCAGAGCTTTGGCCAATGCCTGATCGATGTCCGCCACAATATCGTCGATGTGCTCGATGCCGACCGACAGGCGCACGAGCTCAGGTGTGATGCCTCCCGCTTTTTGAGCTTCTTCCGATAGCTGGCTGTGTGTCGTGGTAGCCGGATGGATCGCCAGACTTTTCGCGTCGCCTACATTCGCCAAGTGACTGAACAGCTCAAGCGAGTCGATGAACCTCGACCCGGCGACCGCGCCTCCAACGATACCAAAGATCACCATCGAGCCGCCTTTGCCTGCAAGATACTTATCCGCCAACGCTGCGCTCATCTCGTCGTTGAGTTCCGGATACCGGACCCATTCGATTCCGTCTTTGCCATCCAGATGCTCCGCGACCGCTTTGGCATTCTCGCAGTGCCGCTCCATTCGCAAATGCAAGGTCTCGATCCCCTGCAAGAACATCCACGCGTTGTCCGGCGAGATGCATGCTCCCAGATTTCTCAGCGGCACCGTGCGCATGCGAAGTATAAACGCCAATGGCGCGAGCGGCTCGGGGAGATCGTGCCCCCAGCGCAGGCCGTGATACGATGTATCCGGATTATCATACAACGGAAACTTGCCATTGGCCCAATTGAATTTTCCTGAATCCACGACCACTCCGCCAATCCCTGCGCCATGACCCCCAAACCATTTTGTTAGCGAATGCACGACGATGTCCGCACCGTGCTCGATCGGACGCGTCAAATATGGCGTCGAGAAAGTGCTGTCCACGATGAGCGGGATTCCGTTCTCGTGAGCGATGTCTGCGATCGCTTCAAGATCCGCGATGTCCAGACCAGGATTGCTGACCGATTCGCAAAACAACGCTTTCGTATTCTCGTCGATCGCCGCCGCGAAATTCGCCGGCTCGTTCGGATCGACGAATTTCACATTAATGCCGAGGTCTGGTAGGATGTCATTGAATTGCGTATACGTGCCGCCATAGAGATTGTTGGCCGAAACGATATTGTCGCCTGCCCGCGCAACGTTGATGATCGAATAGAAAACACCTGTAGTGCCGGACGCTACCGCTAGCGCCGCTGCGCCTCCCTCTAGCTGAGCCACGCGCTGCTCCAGAACGTCCTGGGTCGGGTTCATGATTCGCGAGTAAATATTGCCGAGCTCCTTCAGAGCGAAGAGATTCGCCGCATGCTCCGTGCTGTTGAACACATAAGAGGACGTGCGGTAAACCGGTACCGCTCGCGCGTTGGTTGAGGGGTCCGGAGACTGACCGGCATGGAGGCATTGGGTTTCTAACTTCATAACAGTTTCTCGATTTTGGGGATTATGTTAATGGCTCTACGAGCCAGTTAAGAGTTTGAAGGATAGAGCATTGGCGATCCTTTCAAATACGTCGAGAAGGATTACCCTTATATTCAAAATTTCCGCAATTCAGCCAACGCTTGTTGCGTATTTAGTCTCATTATTGTTATTGAGACTTTTTCTCAAAAACACGCTTGACGCTCTATTGAGATTCAGTTTCAACATCTATCAACTAGATGAAAACGAATCTCAATTTCACAAAGTGCTCGATCATTTCCGCTGCTGCCGCTGCGATCAGCCTAGCATCAGCGCAAGATAGCGAGGATCTCGCAACAGCCATTCTCGAGCCGCTGACAATAATCGGATCGCACGAAGAACTGTTCACTGCGACAGGCTCCGGCTACTTCATCGACCAGGATCTCATTCAAACCCACGGGTACTCCGACATCAATCAGGCGCTCAAGCAGGTTCCCGGAGTCTACTTGCGAACGGAAGACGGCTACGGCCTTTTCCCCAACATCAGCCTGCGCGGCGTCGATCCCGGCCGCATGTCCAAGCTGACTTATATGGAAGACGGCGTTCTCGCCGCCCCCGCCTCCTACTCGGCGCCATCCGCCTACCACACTCCCACCGTCGCGCGCATGAGCAGCCTGGAAGTGCTTAAAGGCTCCAGCCAAATCCAGCACGGTCCGCACACCACTGGCGGCGTGATCAACTACATCTCCACGCCCATACCGCAGCAGCAGAGCAGCTACGTTCGCTTTTCCTACGGATCGGACGACGACGCGAAACTCCACGTTTGGAACGGTGATCGGATCGATACCGATGTGGGAGAAATTGGATACCTCGTCGAAACGTACTATCGCGAAAACAATGGATTCAAGGCGGTCGACTCGACTGCGGGCTTCGACGGTTCGTCAAGCGATACCGGGCTGCAGAATCACGACTCGATGGTCAAGCTAAGCTGGACTCCGAAAACCGAGAACTACCAGTACTTCGAACTGAAAACCGGCTACACCGACAAGGATGCCAACGAAACTTACCTCGGTTTGTCCAGCGACGATTTAGCGAAAAAACCCTACCGGCGCTACGCCGCCTCGCGTGACGACAATATCGATACGCAGCACTTCCGCAACTCCCTGCGCTACTCGGCCGATGTGGGCGACCGCGCGACGCTCTCCGCCACGGCCTACTACAACGCCTTCAACCGCAATTGGTTCAAGCTTAAGGAAATCAAGGACATCGACTCGGACGGCGACGGCGTCATTGACAGCACGCCCACGGTCAAGCTTTACCAAGCGCTCGCCGGCATCGACGACAACAAGCCGCTCGAAGTCCTCCGAGGAACGCGCGCCGGACAATACGAGTACCGGAACAACAACCGCGACTACATCGCCAAAGGCCTCCAAACCACTCTCGATTTAAAACGGGACGCTGGAAACGCGACCCACAACATCCGCATAGGAGCTCGATTCCACGAAGATCAAGTCCGCCGCTTCCAGGAAGACGTCCAGTATTTCCAGGATGCCACGGGTGCGATCACTTCCAGAATATCCGACGGGCCCGGCAGTGGCGGCAATCGTCTCCAAGAATCCAGCGCAACCGCGCTCTTTATCGAAGACTCGATTAATTTCGGCCAGCTATCCATCGCCCCGGGCCTTCGCTTCGAAAGTATCGACTATCATTATACAACCTTCGAAAGCAACGGAGACAATATCCCGACCGGCGACGCGTCTCGCACGCTAGAAGTATTCGCTCCGGGCATCGGAGTCAGCTATCAGTCGAGCGAGAACACCACTTACTTCGCCGGTGTCTATAGAGGATTCTCAGTGCCAGGCCCTCGCTCTGCGGCCCGTCCCGGCAGAGAGCTCGACGAGGAAACCAGCCTCAGCTTCGAAACCGGCGTCCGCTTCGACAATCGAAAAGGAATCCACTCGGAGATCATCCTCTTCAACACGGACTTCGACGACCTCATCACCATCGACAATATCGCGACCGGCACGAGCAACCCGCAGAACATCGGAGAAGCCCGCTCGCGTGGCGTCGAGATGATCCTCGGCTGGGACCCGACCGCCAAGGGGCACTTCGGATTCAAAGCCCCGCTCTCGATCAGCGCCACCTACACCGACGCCGAATTCAAGACTAACTCGACCGACACCAACGCCGAATCGATCTTCGCCGGAGCGGTCATCGGAAACGCCTTCCCCTATGTTCCCGAATGGCAATTCAACATTGCGGGCGACCTCGAGTTTGACGCGCTCCGTCTCTCTGCGAACCTCAGCTACACCGACAGCACCTTCGGCAGCGGATCGAACACGACCGAAGAACTGAATCCATCCGGCAACCCCGACGCCCGCTTCGGCCTGATCGACAGCCTCATCATCGTAGATGTTTCAGCTACTTATACCCTCAATGAGCACGCGGAAGCATTCGTCAACGTGACCAATCTCTTCGAAGAACAA
>JAJFLS010000096.1 GCA_021772595.1 Opitutales bacterium | reverse complement strand
AGCATTCATGATCGTCAGTCTCAATAAAGCCTGAGTCCAATGAAACCCAATTCAAATGCGTAACATCAAAAAATCTCTTCTTCTCTATGATAACCATTAACTTACCAATCTCAAAAAGCCTCTTAACTGGACACTAGTGAGTTTCATTAAATGATATAGTATAATTCACGCAACCAAAACAAATAAAGAGAGAGTAGAACAATGGCAGTACAAATCGAAGACGTTGACGAAAGTAAACTCGAAGAGCTACAAGGGAAAGTGATCACTGACGTAGCGGGTTCCTTGGGCCTGCTTATAGGTTACCTGGGGGATCAGCTTGATCTTTACAGCGCCCTCGCTGAGATCAGTCCGGCGACCAGCCAGGAGCTGGCCGAGAATACGGGCATTAAAGAGCGCTATTTGCGTGAATGGTTGTCAGCGAACGCAGCCGGAGGATACATTGAGTATGATCCCGCGTTGCAAACGTTTTCCATGACACCGGAGCAAACGATGATTTTCGCTGCCGAGGGAAACCCAAATTGTATGCAAGGCTTTTTCCAGGCTGTTGTATCCGCTTACACCGATGTGCCCAAGGCAACCGAAGCTTTTCGTACAGGAGAGGGAATACCTTGGGGTGATCACAGCGAGTGCCTGTTCTGCGGAACGGAGCGTTTCTTTAGGCCGATGTATGCGGCAAATCTAATCGAGTCCTGGATACCCGCTCTTGAAGGCGTGAAAGAGAAACTCGAGGCCGGTGCAAAAGTTGCCGACGTCGGATGTGGGCATGGATCCTCGACGATTATATTGGCTCAGGCATTCCCCAACTCGACCTTCCACGGTTTCGACCTTCATGGGCCATCAATTGACCATGCAAGAGAGCACGCTCGCGCTGCTGGGGTTGCCAACAATACGATTTTCGAAGTTTCGACTGCGACGGAGTATCCGGGCAATAACTACGATCTGGTAGCCATATTCGACGCTCTCCACGACATGGGTGATCCTGTTGGAGCTACTAAACACGTTGCAAGTACGCTTGCAGAGGGCGGTACTTTCATGCTGGTGGAGCCCTTTGCGGAAGACAATCTAGAGGACAATTCGCATCCGCTGGGACAAATCTACTACTCCTTCTCGACTACGGTCTGCGTACCCAACTCCTTGTCACAGGAGGTTGGGCTCGCTCTGGGCGCCCAGGCCGGTGAGAAACGATTAACTGATGTACTCAACGAAGGTGGCCTTGGGCAGGTACGATGTGCCGCGAAGACACCCACGAACATGGTGCTTGAGGCAAGAGCTTAGTCAGTCCCTCGAGGAGGCGGTGGTTGCGTAAAAGGGGACGAAATTATATAAATCCTGAAAAAAGGAAAGGAATTATTGCTTTAATCTTAAAGCAACTTATCAAACCGCGGGTCTCCCCGCAGCCGGTCGAAAATGAACCAAAGATCGAGCTCGCGGTTGAGGAAAATCGGGCTGTCCATCTTGCTGGCAGCTTCCAGAGTTTCGATGGCTTTGTCGTCGTCGCCAAGAACGAGGTAGGCGATGGCGATGTGTATTTCGCATTCCACCTGGTTGAAGTATTTATAATACTCAGAACTGGTTAGCTCCCGGGCTTTGTTTATCGTCAATTCCATCTGGTTGCGCTCGCCCTCCAGGGCATAGCTGATCGTCAGGTTGGACCAATACCATGGGTCAGCTAATGGAACGTTCTCCACGATCTCCTTCAAATGAGTCTTGGCCTTCTCTGCCTCGATAAGCCATTTTTTCTCGTTGCCAAGTTCGAACCAGATTAGGGCGTTCACCAAGTTTAAAGGATGCAGTTGCACAGACTCAATTTCAAGTCCCGCATAATGATAATTATTGAAAAAGCTGTCAGGGTTCAACTCTTCGAGGTTCTTAATGGCTTTAGTGTAATTTTGCGCCTGAAGCGCCATCCAGGCCTTTTGAATTGGACCGTTAAGGAAGCCGGGAATCGCCCCCAATGCAGCGATGAACGCCTGCTTATCTCCTGTTTGATTATATTTCATATTGGCCAATCTACCACGCCAAAATCCATCGTCATCGCTCCGTTCCAAGTTTTCCTGAATCAAGGCATTCGCCTTGTCCCACATCCCACCCAATTCATAGGTAGCTACAAACCTCCTGGATGTGCCCCTCCTTAGGCTTAAAGGATCTTTGCGGTAAGCCGCTTCATAATGATGTAGTGCTTCGGTCAAACGTCCTAATTGAACGTACCTCCAAGCAAAACCTCCTTGGATGCTCGCAGAGTTTGGCTCTATGGCCAATGCTTTCAGCATATACTCAATCGATGCCTCGATGTCGTTTTGCTCGTTATAGGCAAACATGTTTTGCATGCGGAATGTTTCGGCCAAGCCAGGTCCCCACCGCTTGGCTTCTTCAAAGGCATGATGGGCTCTGGCAAAGAGTTCCGAATCATTGCGGTGCTTGGTCCATCTCCATTCGTAGATGAGACTCCTCGCTATAACGGTCCAAGCCTCGGCGAATTCGGGGTCGAGGGCCACCGCCTTCTCACACAGCTGGCGTTCATCCAAACTCAATTCTCCCTTTTCTCTAGCTTTCAAAAAGTAATCGTAAGCATCCTGGTTTTCAGTGGGACGCCGTTCGATCCGTGCGATTTCATCGGGTGAAATGGCAGCTTGGAGTTGTCCTGCTATCTCTTTTGAAATTTCAGCTTGGATAGCGAAAATATCATCGAGGTTCCGGGGGTAGTTCTCAGCCCAAATGTGTCCGTCGGATTGGGTATCAATCAACTTTGCAGTAACTAGAACTTGGTTACCGGCCCGCCTCACTGAACCTTCTACCAGGTATCTCACATGCAAGTCCTCACCGATCTGTAAAAGATTTCGGTCTGGATTACGGTACTGAAGAGTCGAACTACGCGTAATGACCAACAGATCCTTAATTTTTGATAGGTTAGTGATGATATCCTCCTGCACTCCATCCGCAAAGAACGAGTGGTCTGGATCCGGACTCATGTTGGTCAAGGGGAGCACAGCAACAGACTTGTCTCGATCAGACGCTTGAGCATCACCACCCGACCGGGTGTAGAAGAACAATGCTAGTGCACCGAAGATCAATGTCGGCACCGCGGCCCCAACGACGTAGGCCAGCCAATTGCGCTGGGATTGGACATGGGCATGCTCGGCGGCTTCGGCATGCTCGTCTCTGGCAGTTTTCGTGGTCTTAATGCCTTCCGGGGTCAGCTCGAACGCCCAGGTCAGAACGACAGAGATGGGGAAGCCCAGAAGCACACACATGATCACCAAGCTCAAGGCCCATTCCGGAATCGAAAGACTGGGAAACGTTGTCGCCGCTATCTGGATCACCAACCATGCCACCACCGCATAGACCGCAGCCACGCGAATCACCTTACGCCTTCTCAGTTCCTGCCAGAAGGCAGCGAGACCAGAATTTTGCACCGGATTCGGTGAAGAGTCTTTGTCTGGAATGGGAGGAGAGTCGTTAGCCATTGGGGAATGAGTAGGGTGAGGGTGCGGGGTGCCTATTCAAAAAATAGGGGGAATGGGAATGAAGCTCAAGACTGGATTGTACCAGAAATAGGTAGGCGGAACCCCGCCGGATTCGTTTCTGAATTCCGCCACCTTATCCTTTGACTTTTCTTATTCCTCCAAGGCTTTCCATAACCGGTTGCGCGGTCGTAGAGAGTGGCAGGTTCTTTCCCGGTGAATACAGGATTCGCAACAGCAAAGTCAGTGACGTTTATTAATCAATCTGATTGACGGTCATATTCAGGCGCGCGTCTTCCGCGGCAAACACCGCTTTGTGCGTTTCCAGACTTTCGTCCGGTCCCGCAAGGATCATGGACTGGTCCCGGTTTGCCACCGCAGCGACAAAATTCTGGATCAGGTAATAATCACCACCACCGTGTCCACTCATTGCCGTTTCTACATCGTGCGGCGGGACAATATGAACCGTTTCTTTTTCGGTCAAGAAATCGAAAACGGTTATTGTCTCTCCGTCCCCTTCGATGCTGCCACGAGTGCCGAATATGCGGGTTTTCCGGTCGGAAAATTTCGTAAAAGCGGTCATGGTGTGAGTGGCTGTTGCGCCTCCTTCGAACATCATATTCACAACTTGTTGATCAACGACATTATTGTCGCAGGTATAAACACACTTCGAATACGGCCCGGCCTTTATGTCGCGTAATCTTAAGTCATCGTCAGTTTGCGGTGAGATGACATTCACATAATAATCTGTGCATTTACGGCCGTTTTCATCACCGATATAGATTTTCTTAGCGGAATAGGCACACGTGCTTTCGACATCGCACTCAAAGCAATTCTCGCCAGCGCCATTTGGCTTATTGTCGGCGATAAAATGCACGAGTCTACCGAACGATGAAACCGCCTTAATTTTCTTGTCCATAAGGTAACGAAGCCAGTCGATATCATGGCAGGATTTCGCTAATAGCATAAAGGCGGCCTCATCATCACGGCGCCAATTGCCCCGCACAAACGAATGGGCCTGATGCCAATACCCAACGGGTTCAAGGTTTTGAATATTCATGATCTGACCGATGGTACCATCGCCGATCAATTTCTTAAGCGTGCGGGTGTATCGGGTGTAGCGCATCACGTGGCATACGCCGAATATCACTTTATTTTCCTTTACCACTCGGGCGATTTCTTCGCATTCCTCGACCCGGATCGCCATGGGTTTTTCCAACAGAATATCATAACCCAACTTGGCGAATTCTATGCAAGGTTCCGTATGAAATTGATCCTGAATGCAAATATAAACGGCGTCAGCCACCTTCTCTTTATCTAGCGCCTGACGCCAATCGGTAAAAGCTAGGTCATCACTAATCAAGTGTTTCTCAACAAACTGATTTCTATACTCGTCTCTCGGTTCGCAAACGGCGACCACTTTCGCCTCATCCGGATTCTCAAGCGCATATTGCGCGTATAGTGTGCCCCGCGCTCCAGCGCCAACAACAAGCACAGTAACTGGTTTATTCTTCGTCATTGTGTACTTACAGACTATTCGAAATTGGACGTTCAAATGTCAAGCTATGAGATTTGGCCGGTATCTTGTGCTTAATGAAGATTTGTCTGCCAGAAAATTAATAGCTTCATGAAATCAAAGAGGTCGCCCACGAAAGGCACAGAGAACACGAAGCGATGGCCACTAGGCTAGAATATCCTTCGTGTAACTTGGTGCCCTTCGTGGGCGAAAGATAGATACATTTTATATTCTCATTTTTAATGAGGTTACAAAAAGTCGCATAAATTCACGCAAGTAGCAGAGCTCCAATAAATAGCCATTTTTAGGCATCGGATTTATGAAACTAAGAGGTTAACTATCCGTATAAATGAATATAGAAATCATTATACTAAAAGTGCTCAAAAATTGAATATTTGCTTCTTGGTTTCTAGAAGTTCGATGGCTTTATTTATCCCTTCGTTAATGTGTCTTTCCATTCCCTGAGGATTGCGCACACTGCTGACTTATGTTCCGGCTGTTCAGAAAATTCAGGCGCGAGGTCTTTTCAGGCAAGAAGACCCGGGGATACCTGAAATACGCTTTCGGCGAACTTGTCCTTGTAGTGTTGGGCATTCTTATCGCGTTAGAGATCAACAATCGTAACGAGGAACGGATTGAACAGCGAGAAATCGCGGAATATGCTCACTCTCTGATCAAGGATCTGGAACGGGATTTGGAAATGGTTGCGGAGGTCATCCTGCAAATGGAATACCTGAAAAACAAAACCGACGACTTGTCTGATTATGTGCGCGGCAAATCAATCGATCAGATAAAGAACTTCGACTTGTTTTTCTACATGCGAAAGCCGTATTACCTCCCGTATCAGTGGAACCGGACTTCGTTGGAGCAAATGAAGAATTCGGGAGCGTTGCGAAAAATGAAAAACCGATCGCTGGCGGAGAAAATATCGGTATACGATGCCTACACACGTCACCTGGATGAGGATTTTGAGCACGATCGGCGCATGGGAGACCGATCTGGAGCTTTGGCCAACCGAGTTATCGATAGGAACTACCCGAATATCTGGGAACTCGTTGGTTCGGATATCCGGGAGTACCCCTCTTTCCCTTCGCAGTCATTGCACGAGACTTACAAGAATGCTGATAGGCCCTTATTGACGGACGATATCAAAGAAATCAAAATAGCCGTCAACAGCTTCCTGGATTTGGCAGATACCCCAGGCCTCGGACCGCGTGTAGATACGGAGATGCCGTTGCTTTTGGTTCGAGCCCGGGAGCTCATTAAACTGCTAAAGGCCGAGTATCCAGAGTGATTGTGGAACAGCGCGACCTCTAGAATGGACCCTTTTCTTCGCTGTATTTCCCACTAAGGACACGGAGGGCACGAAGAAGTATACGGTTGGGGAGAGTTATTGAGATAGGACTTTTTTTAACCACGGAGTTTTGGGAGGGGCAGAGGAAGGAGAGTTTTTTGACCACTGATGATACGGATGTACACAGATGATTAATCTTCATAGAAAAAATCTTCGAGCTTAACCTAATCTATCATCAAAATATCAGTGTAAATCAGTGTCATCAGTGGTTTAAAAATTCTCTTCTCGTCATCGCTACGGCGTTTTCGCTTCAGCGAGGACCTTCTGGTAGAAAGTCTTGGCTTGGTCGTAAGCTTGCCTTGCTGCCGGGCGTTCGGCTTCGGCAATCTGCCCGACCTTCGATTCCCAGCAGATATCGACTGCTTGGATACACCATTCGGCGCTGCGTTTGCTGGCGCGGATGGGTTGGCCTGCGACTTCGATGAAAACGGGATTGGTGTGGGCGCTCGGAAGAATGCGTGCGGCGACCCAGCTGGATTGTTCGATGTCTATATCGAATTCCAAATGCTGGTTGGAGCCGTCGGCAAGGATTTCCTTTTGAGCGACGGCGTATCCATTGACCACGATTTCGACGGGGACGGTTCTCGTATCGCCGATGCGTGTTCGCTCGATGTGCCAATAGGGTTTGGAATCGAGGCGGCTGTTTCGGATGCTTTCAGTGTTAGGAGTTGGAGTTGGGGCGAGCATCGCGGCGGCGTCGAAGGATACCTTCACCTTGCGCGGCTTGTCGAGATCGAGTTGGCTAATCGCGCCTTTGGAGCCGGGCTCGCCGACGGCGACGGAATCGACTTTGAGATCCATCAGATGGCTCATGCCGTCGCCCACGTAGCTTCGACCGTTTTTGAGTCCCAGGACCCAGCTGTCGAAGTCGAGCGGCTGGTCTTCGTCGAGTTTCACATAGATGCGCCCCAATCCGACTTTGTCGCCGTAGATGCAGGGGAAATCGGTCTCGCCGGAGATACGGGCGCGAAGGCCGCAGTTGAGTGTGTGGTACCAAATGTTGAGCTCCCAGATCGATGGAGTATCTACGGCCGAGATAAAGTCGCAAGCGCCGTGGGCGACGGTGACGATGTATTCGTTGGCTCCGATGCCGTCGAACGGGGGCATGGCGTAATCGGGCAGCGAGTCGACTGCTTTGCCGGTTTGAGCTCGGATGCGGCCAGGTCTACGGTAGGGCATGTTGACGAGACGCTGGCCGTTTGGCCCGATGTCGGGAAGCCCCAGCCCCCAGCCCGAGTGGCTGTAGCCGACGACGCCTCCTTGTCGTTGCCCCCACTGGAGAACGGGGAGCGTCCAGCTCGGCCATTCTTCGACCAGCGTGGTGCCGGGATAGTCGTCTTCGGTGAGGCGGAGCAAGCAGAGGTGGCCCGCGTGCGATGAAGGGAAACCGCTGACTTCCACGTCGTAGCGCATGACGTATTTCGGTGTCGATAGGGCGGAGATTTTCCCGTCGAAATTCTCTTTTTGGGCGTACCAGCAGGGGCCCCAGGTGAGGACGCAGCCGACGTTGAGGTCCTCGCCGAGGATGTGCCGCATCATGTCGGCGGGCGAAACGCCTTCGGTCGGATTTTCGTAATGGGCGCATCCGGCGGCGTGGACGTGATGATCTCCTGAATACCAATTTCGGTTGGCGGGGTGTATCCAACGTTTGAGGTCGAAGCTGGCAATTTGGTTCGGAACGCCGGATTTGATGACCACGGATTTCGTTTGCACATGATATTCAGGACCACGCGAAACGGTCACGGAGTATTCGCCCGGCGGCAGGAGCAGCGTTTCGCCATCGGCGCGATAAACCTGGTCGTGAAAGAAGAAGTCGGGCGCGAGCCGGCGGGCAGGATTCGGGTAGATGCGGCCGTCCTTGTCTTGGACGACGAAAGCGGCGCTGGTGGGGGCTCCGTCAAAATCTCTCAGGTTCAGTCGAACTGAGACGGCGGGAACGCATTCGAAGAGAATCGCGACTTCGTTGCGGAACCCGATGTCCTGCGTGCCTTGCCCGACATTGAATGCGAGAAGGCCCTCGCGCTTGCCAACGTCGCGGCTGTAGATCTGCAGGATCCGGTACTCCAGGGCGAGCCCGGAAAGGCGCGGGTTGAGCGGGCGGCTGACGATCATTTCGAGGTCGAGCCAGCGCTGGGCGACATCGGCTAAAGTGATGTCGATCGAGGGCGCTTTATCTCCGCTGCTGCGGCGGTATTGGGGCGCGGCGTTGGGGCTCGCGGCTCTTAGCTCCGGAGTGATTCCCGCCTCGTTGTGCACTTTGACGAGAAAGGTCCGCCAGCCCTGCTGGACAAGTTCTTTTCGAACTGGGCCTGCTTCGACTTTGACGCGGCTTTCCGGATTGATGTGAACGCCGGCCACGCAGTAGCCGTCGAGTATCGCCTGGATTTTGGCGACGGCGTTTTGCTGGTCGGATTGCCCGAGGAGCGCTCGGATCGAGGCGTCGTCGGCTGTGCTGACCGGCGCTCCTGTGAATCGCATGGCCTCAAGCAGACGTTCGGTCGCTGAGGAGAACGGCTGATATTCGACCTTGGCGATCGGAAGGAAGTCAGCCGAATAGGAATGGGGAGAGGCGGCGGCGATAGCGACCGCGAGTAGGTAAGCTAATTTTCTCATCGGGATTGGGGTGGTGACGGTGAAGAAGCGACGCAGAAAGAGGAGTATTCCCTGGAGCACGTTTTGGCAATTCCTATCGATAAGCATTTTCTAACCACAGATTGCACAGATGATAAGGTTGAGCATTCTGCTGGAGCTTCTAATGGAATTAGATTGCGTCGACTGACCCTGCACGCGGCGCTTCGCAAACGAAGGCCCTACGGATATGAGAATGTCATCAAATCCTTATCTTCTTGAGCTTAAGCTGCAACGGAGCTTCTCTGCTTTGTGTTAATGGGATAGTCGGGCAGGGCCATCTTTGTCTCGCCGTTCCGCTCCACCTCGATCTCAAATTGCGAATTATGAAGTCTATCCCTTTTAGAAACCTTTTGGCGCTGGTCGGCTTGGCGGCTCCTTGGGGCGCATTCGCCGAATCGCCGAATATCGAATTCGTCGAGTACGACCTGCCCAACGGTCTGCACGTCATTCTCCACGAGAATAGCGACGCGCCGGTCGTGTCGTCGTACGTGCTCTACCATGTCGGCAGCAAAGACGAGCGTCCCGACCGAACGGGCTTCGCCCATTTCTTCGAGCATCTGATGTTCGAGGGATCGGAAAACATACAGCGGGGCCAGATCGACAAGCTCATCTCAGGCGCCGGCGGGAATTTGAACGCGTCGACCTCTTTCGACCGGACCGACTACTACATCAATCTCCCGTCGAACGAGCTCGAGCTCGCGTTGTGGATCGAGTCGGAGCGGCTTATGCACGCGGTGATCGACGAGACGGGGGTGGAGACGCAGCGCGAAGTCGTCAAAGAGGAGCGCCGATCTCGCTATGAGAATCAGCCTTATGGTTCGATTATGGAGAACATGGCCGGCGCGGTTTTCGCGGGAACGCCGTACGCGTGGACGCCCATCGGATCGGCCCAGTACATCGACGAGGCGATGATCGAGGAATTCCGGGAATTCTACAAAAAATGGTACGTGCCCAACAACGCCACGCTCTCGATCGCGGGAGACATAGACATCGAGGCGACCAAGCGGCTTGTAGAGCGCTATTTCGGCGAGATTCCCAGAGGCCCGGAGCCAGAGCGAACAGAGATGGAGTGGGATCTTTCAGCTCCGGTCACGGCTAAGCGGGCGGAGGAGCCCATGACGCCTTTGCCGGCGACGGTTCATATTTGGAGAGCGCCGGTTTTGACGGATAAGGACGCGGAGGCGATGGATCTGCTAATGAATATTTTGGCGATCGGCAAGAGTTCGCGTATGTACCGAAGATTGATCGATACGGAGCGAGCGGCGGTTAATTCGGCCGCGTTCAGTTGGCTTCAGGAAAAGGCCGGACTAGTAGCCGCGTATGCGTTCGGGAATCGTGGCGTGACCATCGAGCAGCTCGACCTCCTGATCGAGGAGGAAGTGCAGAAGCTGATCGACGAAGGCGTGACGGAACGCGAGCTGCAAAAAGCCCTCAACCAGAAGGAGTCGGAGATCGCGTCCTCGGTAGGGACGATGAGCAGCCGCGCTCAATCGTTGGCCTATTATCACCAGTGGTATGGCGACGCGAGCCGCGTGAACAACGAGCTGGAAGCCTACTTGAAAGTGACTCGGGAAGATCTGCAACGCGTGGCCAAGACGTACTTGGTCAAGGAGAAGCGAAACACTCTGCACTATCCTGTGCCTGAACAATGAATACGAAACGGAGAATTAGAATAATGAAAACACTATATACATTTTCGCTGCTTGCCGTTTCTCTTCTGCTGGTTGCCTGTGGGTCTGACTCGAGCCAGGAATCCGATTCGGCGAACGCCGTTTCCATGGTGCCGCTGGACCGTTCGAAACGTCCCGATCCCGGACCCGCGCCTGCGTCGTCGTTCCCCGAATACGAGACAATCAAAACGAAGGAAGGCCTGACGCTCTACATTATCGAATCCGACCGTCAGCCGACTGTAACCTATCGGCTCCTGTTCCGATCGGGCGGGCTCTTCGATGGCGAAAAGACAGGCTTGGCGGATTTCGTCGCGTCGATGCTCGATAAGGGCGTCGAGGGTAAAACCGCCTTCGAGCTTGCTAGCGAGATCGACTTTATCGGGGCGAGCCTGTCCTCGGGTTCGGTTACTGACTCCTTATCTGTTTCCGTGTCGGGGCTTTCCAAATACAAGGAGCAGTTGTTGGACATTCTGGTTTCTGTCGTGCGGACTCCCACTTTCCCTGAAGAGGAGCTCGAGAAGCTGAAGCAGCGAACGATCTCGAATCTGATCTCCGAGCGGACCGAGCCCGACGCGCTGGTCGATAAACTGCGTCGCAAGCTGGTCTACGGAGACAATGGCTACGGCGCGTTCATGACCGAGGAAAGCGTGGCGTCCATTACGCGCGACGATCTGGTGGCGTTTCATCGGGAGCATTTCATCCCGAACAACGGCTCGCTGGCGATCGTGGGCGATGTCGACGGTTCGGCCGATCGTTCGCTTGTGGAGGAACGGCTGGGCGATTGGAAATCGGGGCAGCTCCCCGCGCAGCCGAAAATTACGATTCCCACCATCGACAAGCGGGCAGTGCATTTGATGGATCGCGCGGATTCGGTTCAATCGACCTTGCGGATTGTCCAGACGTCGGTCCCGAGATCAAATCCCGACACGCCGGAGTTGAAGGTGGTCATGTCCGTGCTAGGCGGCGGTTTTTCGGGGCGGATGTTCCAGAACCTGCGCGAGGACAAAGGCTACACCTACGGCGCGGGCTCCTACGCGGCTAGCGCGGCGAAAGTGGGCGCGATCATCTCCTATTCGGATGTGCGAAACGAGGTGACGGCGGACGCGATTGGCGAGATTTTCCACGAGCTGGACCGCATCCGAGACGAGCCGATACCGGAGGCGGAGCTCGAGATGCACAAGAAATACCTGGCGGGCAATTACATGCTCAGCCTCGAGAGGCCGACGACAATCGCCCAGAAGGTTCTGGAGATCGACATCTACGGTCTGGCGCCGGACTATTATCAGACTTATGTCGCTCAGCTGATGTCGGTCACGCCGGAGCTGGCTAAAGAGCTGGCGAACAAGTACATCCTGCCGCAAGAAAGCGTTATTGCCGTGGTGGGGAAGCGAGAGGAGATTGGGGATTCGCTCGAACAGCTCGGAGAAGTAACGATTTACAACGACAAATTGGAGCGTCAAAATTAGTCGGGCGTATCGCGCTGCACTTCGTTGAAGGCGGCGATTTGTGGGGTAATTAGGGTGAGGGCATGGGCTAGTTTGGCCCGAATTTTATTCCGATCATTTTTCGCGTGCTGTCGCAGATCTCGTGATCTTCCGACATCACCATGCAACGTTGCATGAGCGAAACTCGGGCTAGTTCTTCGGGGCTTGATAAAATGCTGTCTGCGGCGGCATTCAGCAGGGACCATTCTTCTTCGTTGAGGGGAACTTCGATCTTCATATTCATAGCTCTTAAAATCGTCGAAACCCTCGCCCGCTTTAAGTAATTTTCGGGCGTGGTGAGCGATTGCGTTTACCGATCATGGGTTTTTGCGCGCATCGGCCTTAAGTTCGCGGCCCTGTCTACCGTTCCTTAGCCTGTCTTTTACTCGCTTGTATGGCGCGATCGCTCAACCGAGAGGTGGAAAGGTCGATTTATCTAATTCTTTTTCAATAGTCCCGGATTATGATTTCTCATCCAATAAACATCGAAGAACTGCAGTCGGAATTGGACGGTATTGCGGTAGCGCCCCAGATCCTTCCGAAACTACAGCGGTTGATTTCCGACTGTAATACGAATCCCGACGAGATTCGAGATTTGATCCGGCTGGATCCATCGCTGAGCGCGATGATCCTGAAAACCGCCAACAGTGCCTATTTCAACCCGGGCTACCACATCGACAGCATCGATGATGCGATCATGCACCTGGGATTCAGCGATGTTTACCAGATCGTGACCATGCTCGCCTTTTCGGATCTGCTAGCGGAGCCATTGAGCACCTACGGAATCAGCGCTGGCGACTTTTGGAGCCGAGCGGTGGCCTGTGCCTACGCGATGGAATGCCTAGCCCGCAAGTATGGCGAGGACGCCGGGGTCGCTTACACGATCGGACTGCTGCACGCCATCGGCATGGTTTTTCTGGAACGCGAGATTAAGAACGCTCCAAACATCAAATTCAATTCGACGCTTCAAGAAGACTTGGCGCTTGCGAACGAGGAGATGGAAATTTTCGGAATCAACCACGCGAAAGTGGGCGCCGCGATGATGCGCGAGTGGGGATTCTCGGACGAGATCGTGATTCCCGTCCTGAACCAATTCGAGCCGTCGGAATCGGGCAAGCACGAGCGCATGACCTGTCTGGTCTCGTTCGCCAAGAGAATGATCGGTACGATCATCAACGATCCTGCGAACGGTTCGGCAACGCCCGGACCCGATCCATTGCTGATCGCCTTGCTCCATCTCTCGAAAGATGAGTATGCGAAAGT
>JAJFLS010000095.1 GCA_021772595.1 Opitutales bacterium | reverse complement strand
GCCAGAGCCGACCGGAGCGAAAAGCACCGCCAAGATGAAAGCCTCGTAGACCACTGCAGCGGATGCCAAGAAGAGCGGCAGCCCGGCTCCAGTGAAGAAGCGCGCAGCTCCGTGAGCGCAAGATCCAAGCCTATTCTTTAGCGAAATACTCATCTCGATTGATTTCCAAAGCACGCAAAAACAAACCGGCCGGCATATCCGCCGACCGGCTTGACTTAACCCTTAACGTACTGGCCAGACGTCTGCCAACGCCTTCCAATTCGCAAAATAGTAGACGGCAAAACAAGCGAGGAACACGAAGGTCAATGCGACCGTCCCCTTCATCGCCCAGTGGTCGTGAATGAGTGAGCCGGGCTTCGCATTGCCAAGCGGCTGAGCCACTCCCCAATCCGCCATCGCGCGCCCATTGGTCTTCTGTCCGAAGAGCAAGGTCCCCACGCAAAGAACCGCGAAGAGCAAAAGCCCAGTGAACGCCAGGATCGCGCCGATGCCCATAATCCCGAGCTTCAAGTGAGCGGCCGGACCGTAGATTCCCGCCGATTCAATATCCCAGCTGCGACGAGCGACGCCCATCGATCCCGCGAACGACATTCCAAGCGAGACAAACAATATCCCGATCGCGAACATCCAAGGCTGCAATCTAGCAAGTTTGCGCCAGATGAAATCGCGCCGGAAGATCAGCGGAATCACATAATAGGTAAGCGCCATGAACGCCAGCGAGGTTCCCCCGACCACGGTCGCATGGAAGTGACCGGTGATGCGCAGGGTGTTGTGAGCGATGATATTGATCTGCTGCGTGCCCAGCGTAACGCCGGTGATGCCTCCAATAAATCCGAAGATCAGCACCGAAAGCGCGACTCCCGAAAACGCGGGATTGCTCCAAGGCGCCGACGTGACCCAGCCAAACAAACCTTTGACGTAGCCCTTCTCGCGCATCGCGATTTCTACCGAAGCAGGAAGCGTGAATCCGTGTATCATCGATGCCAGTACAGCGAGGTACATAGCGTAGGACGTATTCCAGATTTTCCAGCCCGCGCCAACCCCCGGATCCACCAGCAAATGGTGAGCCGATGCGAGATTTATAAACAGAACGTAGAGCGCGAACGCCGTGCGGCAGACGGCTTCATTGACCGGCTTGGCTCCCGTAGTCAGATACGCAACCAAGTACCAGATCGCGACCATCGCGCAGACATTGACCTGCTGCGACTGGTGACCCAGTCCCCACCAAATCATGCGATACCACATCGGATCCGGCTCCGGCGTCCAACCCATAGAAAAGGTGAACGTCGGAATCATCACGATCGCGCCGTGCAGAAGCGTTACGACAGCGATTATCGCCGCCGCAGTCGCCCCGAAGGTCACCAGCGGAACCGAGCCTTCGTATGTCTTATCACGTTTGGCTATGTATAGAGTAGCGAAATAGTTATACACGCCGATCAGCGTGCCAACCGCTACTAGAATAATTCCAAGATAAAAAACCGGATGCGCAAGCAGCGGCAAGTAGCTCGTCATCATGACGTCGGCCTTCCCCATCATAATGATGACGTCGACCATAATCGCTCCAACGAGCATCATAGCGAACGAGACCCACGCCACCTTCTTGGAAAACAGCTTGCAATTCAGCGGAATCGTACACGCGAAGTACAGTACGGCTACCTCGAAAAACAGTATCCAGAAAATGAGCATATTGAGCCCGTGAAAGGTGAGAATCCGGTAGAACCAATCTACTGGAAGCAGATGGATCGCCTGCCAGCGAGTGAGGGCGAGCAGGATCGCGGCGATTCCGCCGAGAAGAAGAAAGACGACAGCGGATACGGCATTCAGCTTTATGAACCGCTGGGCGCCCAGGCATACCGAAAGTCCAGTTGTCTCGCAACGGCGGCTTTCAGCTCCGGGTTCGTTTAAGGAAGTGGATGATTGCATAATAGATATTTCCTTTTCTGCCTACGGTTACTCGACGATGATCTTCCCGATCATCTTGTCATGTCCGATGCCGCAAAACTCGTTGCAGACGATCGTGAATTCACCAGTGGACGTGGGAGTTAGGGTGAGGACGTGATCGTATCCAGGCATTACCTGGAAATTCATATTCAGAGGCTGCAGCGAGAAGCCATGCTGCAGATCCATAGAAGAGAGATGAATCCGGTAGGTCTCATCTTTTCTGAGCTTAAGAATCGGATACCAGAACCACATTCGAGCGGCCAAGTACGCATCGCTGCCGGGAGCCGGCTCGACGATAGGGATGCCATCCCGGTCTCCAACCTTGTTCGCTTCGGCGAAGGTCATGGTTCGTTCGAAGAAGGCGTTCGGCTCGACGGAATAGGCCTCGCCTTGGCTGTTCTGCTTTCCGTAGAAATGCCAGTAAGGCATCATGACGCTCATGACGAAGCACCAGAGCAAAGCTAGACCGATCCAAAGTTTCTCCGCTCCAGCGGGCGCCTTGTACCAGTCGCGTTGAGGAATTTCAATACTCATTGATATAGTCTCGGGTTAGGGAAGTTGAGCGGGCGGTACCGAAAGGAGCTCGATCCAGCCCCACAAGGTGTACGACAGCAGCGGGATCAGGACACCGAGGACCAGCAAGATCCATGGATTGTCGAGTATCCTGTGCCACAACGGTTTTTTGGGTTCTGTATTCATTATTCTGTTAACGATTGCGCTGGTTGTTGAGGAGATCGTTCAGGCGACGACCACCAATTGAAAATTCTGCGAAGGACGAGCGTGAGAAACCAAACGCCGCCGACCACGGCCAGAAGTCCGCCGATGCCCATCACGCTGAGCCCGGTCAGTTCGCCAAGGCTTCGAGCATGCTGCTCGCTCGCGTAGGTTTTGCGGCCCAGACCATAGACACCGCCAATGGCGAAACCTAACACAAATACCAGCTGGCCGATTCCGAAAACCGCGAGCTGGCGTTTTCCCGATTGCCAAAAGCCTTACTTCAAAGAGGGTTCCGAATCGCGCTGCGCGCTCGCGTCACAGAGGAGATAGGCGGCAGTCATCAACGCCGCAGTGACGCCCCCTAGCGACGCATGATAGTGCGCCGGCACGAGCGTGGTAGAACTGCGAATACAGGCTCCGAGAATGAATCCGAAAAGCGTAAGCCCCGCGCTTGCGTACAAACCGGTAACCGCCAGCTTTTGCGGAAAACTGGAAATCGCGTCCCGATAACGCTTCAGATGCATCGCTCCGCGATAAAGGACAAACAGAGCGACCGGGAAGATGCACCATCGCATGAGGAAAGTCGCTCCACTATGGTAGAGCGCATCCAGAGGACCACGAAGCGTGAGGATCGGCATTATGAAATGCGGACCGACTAGAATCCCGAAGGCCCAACTCGCCGCTTTGGGAGATAGCGCGGATTTGCCTGTCACGAATTTCAGCAGCCAAAGCCAAACCGCTAGCATCGCAGCCATGTTGGCCGCCTGCAGCACGTGACCCGCTCCCCAAATCGAAAACTCGAATCGCGTCTCGATGTCGAGATTTCCCGGCATGCCGGCTTTGGTCGAAATCCAAGTCGCTCCTGCCAAGATTACCGCGAGCGCGGAAGCCTGCAACCCAATCGCGGCCTCGCGCGGTAGCCGAGCCGCAAATCCGTATTCGCTCGGATCGCTATTCGGAGTGACGAGCGCCAAGATGAACTGCGCTATTATTCCAATAAAGAAAAGCCCCAGCCCTCCGAGAAAAAGCGGATGATCGATCACCGGTATGTAGTTCGCCAATACCGGCTGAGCGCCCTTGGCGAGGCCCCCGGCGAGCATTCCGAAAACGCCTAGAACGGTAATCGCAAAAGCTGCGTTGCGCGGAACCGATACGCGGTTTGGCTTGAGCATCGATATCAGCCCGGAGATGAACGCGTAGAACCACACGATAAGCGAAAGATCTACATGCACCACCAGGCAGCGTTTGAACAGCAATGGATCGTCGATGAATCGCGCGATAAAGGGCAAGCGGCCGATTACGACCGCCAGAGAAAGCAAACCCGCGACCACCAGACTTCCCACAGCTAGCGTGATCCAACGACGCGTTTCCGCTGAAACTGCGTCAGGATCCGCAAGGCCAATTTCCTCACGGCGAGCCGTCTGAAAAGGTACCATTGAAGGCTCTATGCCAAGGGTGCGCCGGAGTTGACTAATTATTGCGGGCATTATTGCGTTGTGTCGGCGTTATTTATAGGTCGATCAATCGCGAAACGCATTGATACAGATCAAGAAAGGGAGCGAATTCGACCGGGAAGAATCCAGCTTTTCGCGGCTCAGGCTGAATCTCTGAGCTGTCGAAATCCGAATTGCAGGTTTGCCCACCAGCAACGAATTGGTTTGATTCTCGAACCATGGCATTCCTCCAATGCGATTTTTTTTCGGAAACGCTTCAAATATCCTGCTCGCTCAACGTAATCATCCCGCAGAGGATGGCCTGCGAAAACGAAAGCGTGAGCGAGATTCCTCGCGAAACCTTCCCTTCCCTTTACCTCCTCCACGGACTGTCTGACGATCATACCGCCTGGATGCGGCGTACATCGATCGAGCGCTACGCGGCCAACGCCGGGCTTGCTGTCATAATGCCCGCCGTCAATCGGAGCTTCTACGCGAACATGTACCGAGGAGCCAACTACTGGGATTTCATTTCGGAAGAAGTTCCTGCGTTCGCCGAGCGTCTATTCCCGCTTTCCAGCGATCCGAACAATCGATTCGTGGCGGGTCTTTCGATGGGCGGATACGGCGCGTTCAAACTCGCCTTGAACTACCCTAACCGCTTCGCCGCAGCGGCCAGCCTATCGGGAGCGTTAGATCTTGCGGGCAGCGAAAACCTCAGCGAAGAACGCCTTCCAGATGCTGGTAACATTTTCAAAGACGCAGAATCGGTAATCGGCTCCAACAACGACCTCATCCATCTCTTGACGAAAGCTGCCCTGGAAAGAACGTCCTTGCCCAAGCTATACCAATGTTGCGGCACCGAGGACTTCCTCTACGACGCCAATCAAAACTTCCTAACCCACGCCAAAGCCAACGCCATCCCCCTCACCTACGAAGAAGGCCCCGGCGAACACGAATGGGGCTACTGGGACACCCACATCCAAAAAGTCATCGACTGGCTCCCCCTGGAAATCGACGAAGAGGTAAGCTACAAGTAGAGCTCCGTTCAACAATTACTCGAAATGGTAGGGCTTGATCCCACTGAGCGCATAAGCGTCAACATAGCAGATAACATAAATAACAACGCTCGTGCCTCGCTTGATCTCTCGTCTAGACTCGAGGCAAGATCCTCGCTACGCGAGGGCAGGATTCTTCCGGTCAATGCAATGGCGCGATTGATACAACTTTCAAAAAGACTTAGATGAACACTGGAGATCCGGATTGGGATGCCCATCAAGCCAAGAGCCTCTTTTAATATTCGATCCTGCCCCTGGCTTGCCAGGGATCCTGCCCACGCGCAGCGTGGATCAAGCGAGGCACGAGCGTTGCCTTATACATTCTCCTGGAGAGTTCATGGCTTTGAGACTTTCTCGACCTCGTGTTTCAGCGAGATCGGTCCCTACCTTGCGAAATCCACCCACGATCCCCCCTACAACGCCACCAGCAACCCGAAAAACGAGAGCATCCCCGCGCCGATCGCCACCCATCCCCAGCGGCGCGTGTGGGAAAGATTCCACCAGAGATACAGTCCCGTCACGACCCAAACCAGAAACGACACGCAAACCAGATCCACGATGAAGCCCCAGAGAGCCTGCATGAACGAGCCATGCCCGTATCCATGACGAAAGTGCAAACGCAAGAAAACCTCCGCCCACGCAGCTTCCCGCTTTTCCGCGATGAGCGTTTTATCCGCGAAGAGATAGGTCACTCGGATCGGGTTAAGAAAGCGCTGGGAATTAATCCGCACACGCTCCGCATTGCGCTGCACGCCAAAGGACACCCCTTCAAACCCATTCTCTTCCAGTACCCCGCTCGCCCATACGCGCAGTTCTTCCTGCGATGAGGGAAGATCGCCATTGTATTCAGATTTTGAAACCTGCTCCCAAGCCTCCGGGCCGGGTCGAAATTGACGAAATGTCGGCCCGTGATTCAGCATGAACGTAGAGAACCCGTAGATAATCATCCAAGGGATCAGCACCATTCCGAGATAGAGATGCATGCGGCGGAAAATGATATTCAGTTTTTTCATGAGCCCTATCCTTTAAATTGAAAACAGCAACATCACGAATAGCCCAATACCGCCCAGCGCGCAGACTCCCCCCCATTTCCGAGCCGGCTTGATTGTCCACCATAGCCAAAGCCCCGACCCGACCCAGAAGAGCATGGCGAGCACCATGAACTCAATCCCAAGTCCCCAAAGGTTCGCCGACGCATATTTCTCTTCGAAGCCATGCCGCGTGTGCATCCGCGTGAGCATATTTGGAAGTCTAACGCTCTGCTCTTCGACCACGATCTTCCCCTCTTTCGGATGATAGATCACGCGTTTCGTCGCGTGGGTCAATTGACGCACGATTGTGAATTGCTCGCCTTTCAAGCTCCCGCGAACGGAATGCACCCCATCCATATTGAGATCGAGCAATATTTGCTTCGCCGCATCGGCAGGCGTTACATCCTCCGAGAACGCGTCCCGGTACTCGATTTCATCCACTTGCTCGTACTCATTCAGATTCTCGCCATACCAGCCGCGAATCGTCGCAAAGTGATTAAAGACAAGCGAGCTGAGAGCGTACATGAGCACCCAAGGCGTCAGAAACAAAGCGGTGTACATGTGGATACGCCGCACATAAAGGTTAAGAGTCCGAGACATTTCTACCCACCGCTAGATCACCCCTCAGTCCGCGTCAACTATAGCGATCAACGAAAATTGAGGATGTCAAATTATCCCATCTTTAGGTATTAAATGCTAGAAAACGCTAGGCGTATAAGCGAAGATTCGCGATTCAACTACGATTTTCGAATCATTCAAACAACCGTGGGAAGCACTCCACTCAACTACGCCATTGCCTTCGCGCCGCTTCGCCTCCTTTTTGGGTATTCCCAAAGAGACTGATCCTATGCAATCCCTCGGCGAGCTTCTCGACGCGTCCGACGACGACATCTACACACTGCGCACTCACGCGCCCGGACCCGCAGGCAACTTGCCGCTTGAGCCCGAAAAGCTACGCCAGAT
>JAJFLS010000094.1 GCA_021772595.1 Opitutales bacterium | reverse complement strand
TTGACTGCGAATCAATTACCCTTCTATGATTGGATCCATGTCGAGTTCTACGCTAGCTGTTGTCAATGGGGTCGTCATTAGCCCGGAAAAAATTGTCCCTGATTCGGCGATCCTCTGCGAAGGTAATCGCATCACGCGGATAGGCAAAATGTCTTCGCTGCGAATTCCGAAGTCTGCTCAGGTGATCGATGCGAAAGGGGCTTATCTTTCGCCGGGCTATATCGATATTCATGTTCACGGCGGAAATGGGGCGGACTATATGGATGGCACGGAGCGGGCGA
This sequence comes from Opitutales bacterium, assembly GCA_021772595.1. Classification (GTDB taxonomy): domain Bacteria; phylum Verrucomicrobiota; class Verrucomicrobiia; order Opitutales; family Opitutaceae; genus Pelagisphaera. Next base: position 2,900 of record JAJFLS010000094.1, on the reverse strand, counting down.
TCCGCGCGGCGAATCAAGCTCATCTCAGGCACGGGACGACGACGATATTCCCGACTACGACCACGGGAGCTTCCGCGCAGCTTCGCAAGATGATCCAGGCGACGAAACAGGTCCAATCGAAATGGACGCCGCGAGACGGAGCGCGCATTGGCGGGATTCATCTCTATGGGCCATTCTTCGCTCCGGATAAAGTGGGCTGTCACTCGCCCAAAGGCCGCCGCAACCCTTCCTCAAAAGAATACGTTCAGTACTTCGAATCCGGTATTATAAAAATCGCTACATGCGCCGCCGAGCTTCCGGGGGCCGTGCCGTTCTATCGCCGCGCTAAACGCGCCAAGTGTCTGATCACTTGCGGTCACTCCAATGCGAACTATGAAGAGATGCAGTCGGCCTATAAATCCGGTATGCGACATGTGGATCACTTTTGGTGCGCGATGAGTTCTGTGCGCTCGATCCGGGAACGGCTTGGCGTTCCTATGCAAGCGAGTATGGAGCAGTTCGTCATCGCGAATCAGGGGATGAGCACTGAGGTGATTGCGGACGGTTGTCACCTTGCTCCGGACTTGCTTGAGTTTGCCTACAAGATCATCGCTCCCGACCGTCTGTTGCTTGTGACGGATGCCAACCGAGCGCTCGATTGTCCGCCTGGCCATTACGTCTTTGGTCCTCGGGAAACAGGCTCGCCGTTTGAGTCGAACGGATTGGTTGGGCACTCGCCTGGCGATCCTTCAACGCTCGCGAGTTCGATCATGGGGATGGATCACATGGTCCGCACGATGAAGAAGGGCACGACCGCGAGTCTCCCGGAAGTCATTCGTATGGCATCGCTCACGCCTGCCACGCGATTGAACATTCACCACGAAACCGGTTCGCTTGAGACGGGTAAGCTTGCAGACATTCTGATTCTCTCGAAACGGCTCACGGTGAAGACGGTTATTCTTGATGGGCGACTGGTTTAGATCTATCTCAGGACTGCTGATAATCTCTGTCTGACCAGCGACCCATCGAAAATGCCGAAACCGAAAATATTTCTGACGCGGGAGTTGCTTCCCGAATGCCTAAAGTACCTCGAAGAGAATTCAGATCTCGAATACAACCAGGAAGATCGAAGTCTGTCTGAAAACGAGATCATTGCCGGCGTCCAGGGTAAGGACGGATTGCTGGCAATGGCGGCGGATCCTATTGGAGCGGCCATTGTGGATGCCAATCCGAATCTTAAAGTGATCGCGAATTTCGGAGTGGGCTACGACAAAATCGATGTTGCAGCGGCGACGAAACGCGGAATCCCGATAGCCAATACGCCTGATGTGGTGACGGAGGCGACGGCGGACATGGCATGGGCTCTTTTGATGGCTGCGGGCCGCCGCGTCGCAGAAGGCGATCGGTTTGTTCGAGCGCGGCGTTGGGTGACCAATAGTCCGCGATTACTCCTGGGCTTGGATGTCGCTGGCGCGACTCTCGGCTTGTTGGGTCTTGGTCGAATCGGGAAGGCAATGATCCCTCGGGCAAAGGGTTTTGGAATGGAAGTTCTTTATTGGAACCGGACCCGGCTGACTGAATCCGAAGAAGCGCGCTTGGGGATTCGATATGTAGAGAAGGAAGCTCTTTTTTCGGAAGCCGATTTTATCTCGGTCCACGTCGCCCTCAATGCGGAGACGGTCCATCTCGTTGGCGAGGCGGAGCTAGCGCTCATGAAATCGACGGCCTATTTGATCAACACTACTCGGGGTCCTGTGGTGGATGAAAAAGCGTTGGTGGCGGCCTTGCAAAATGAGCGGATAGCAGGGGCGGGCCTCGATGTCTTTGAAAATGAACCCGAATTGGAGCCGGAACTATATGAATTGGAGAATGCAGTTGTTGTGCCCCACATCGGTAGTGCGACGACGGGTACGCGGACGAAGATCGGCATGTTGGCGATTAAGAATTGCCTTGCTGGCTGCCGTGGCGAACGACCGCCGAATGTAGTGAATCCGGAGGTTTACGGGTAGGGAAGAGTAGCTCAGTGCTTTAGCCGCGTAAGTGAATCACTCGTCTTTGCCGAAAATGTAGGAGCGGCTTTATGCCGCGATTCGAGCCCGTCTATCGCCTGCAAGCAGGCTCCTACGATTAGAGCATACTCGCCGGTCTAGTCGCTTTCGAATATGTTCTTGGACATATTTGGGAATGTTGCTAACAAGACTTAATGAATCGCGAATTCTGGGATAGGATTTCCAAAAACTACCAGCGCGAAGTGTTGAGTGTATTTGACAACGACTTACAAGGGGTTGTTGAAGAAAAAATCGCCACGGCGGGCGTTGCGTATCCAAATGGTCGAGCGGCGGATCTCGGCTGCGGCATCGGCCGGTTCACGCCGGCGCTGGCGGATATGTTTAGCGAGGTGGAAGCGTGCGACTTTACTGCTGTTGGATTGCGTAAGGCGAAGGCACGTTGCCGAAAACTGCCGAATGTGAAACTGCACGAGGTCGACCTATGCAAAGGATCTATTCCGTTTGAGCCGGTGGATTTCGCATTTTGCGTAAATGTGCTAATCATGCCGTCGCTGGAAAAGCGGATGAGCGCTTGGAGGGCCGTCACGGAACAAGTGCTCAAAGGCGGGACTCTCTTGCTCGTGGTTCCTTCATTCGAATCAGCTCAAATGGAGTATCTTCAGGCGGTTGAATCTCGACTGCGAGAGGGCGAGCCCAGCGCGGACGCGATTCGAAACAGCGTTGAGGAGAAGGCGACCACGGCGGACATGCGAATGGGAGTGCTTCAACTTGATGGAGTACGGACAAAGCACTATTTGAAAGATGAAGTAGAGCGGATGGTTCAGGATCGTGAATACGAATTACGGGAGACCGCTAAAGTCGAATATCCAGCTCAAGGCGCCCTGTCATTCGTCTCCTGGGATTGGCTGATTG
>JAJFLS010000093.1 GCA_021772595.1 Opitutales bacterium | reverse complement strand
TGATCGTCACCTTGTGCAGCTTGATTTTCCTCTTATAGATAAGCGCAGCGATCAAAGCGTGACCCGCCTCGTGAAACGCGGTCATGCGCTTGTCTTCCTCGTCCATCAACTGACGACGCTCGCGGCCGAAGGAAATCTTGTCCTTGGCATCGGTAATATCGATCATCTCGACCTGCTTCTTGTTCTTCCGAGCCGCCATCAAAGCGCCTTCGTTGAGAAGATTAGCCAAATCCGCTCCCGCGAAACCAGGCGAAGCGCGAGCGATATCATGCAAGTCAACGTCCTCGCTCAACTTTATCTTCTTCGAGTGAACCTTTAAAATCTCTTCCCGACCCCTGAGGTCCGGCAGGCCGATAACCACCTCGCGGTCGAAACGGCCAGGACGCAACAGCGCTTTATCAAGCACGTCAGGACGATTCGTCGCAGCCATGATAATGACGCCCTCAGTCGTGTCGAAACCGTCCATTTCAACAAGAAGCGAATTCAAAGTCTGCTCGCGCTCGTCGTTTCCGCCGCCCAATCCCGCGCCGCGCTGGCGGCCTACGGCATCGATTTCGTCAATAAAGATCAGGCAAGGCGGATTCTTCCGGCCCTGCTCAAACATGTCCCGCACGCGGCTCGCGCCGACGCCCACAAACATTTCCACGAAATCCGAACCGCTGATCGAGTAAAACGGTACTTCCGCCTCGCCGGCGACCGCTTTGGCCAAGAGCGTCTTGCCCGTGCCCGGAGGGCCCACCATCAGGATCCCCTTCGGGATGCGGCCACCCATGCGTTGGAATTTCTTCGGGTCCTTCAGAAAATCGATAACCTCGCTCACTTCTTCCTTGGCCTCGTCGCAACCTGCTACATCGGCGAACGTGGTCTTGTCCTTTTCACGCGTGAGCAGCTTGGCCTTGCTTTTGCCGAAACTCAATGCCCCGCGGCCCGCCATCCGAAGCTGACGCACGAAGAGAAAATAGAGGACACCGATCACGAGCAGAAACGGAATCAGCCCAGCGAGAAGCTGCGGAAGGAAGGTGTTCGCCTCGTTTTCCTTAAATTTCTTCGAGCTCTGGAGCACCATGTACTGCTCGTCGCCCAATTTTCCATAAGCCTTGAACGGAAGGAGTTGCACACCGTCGGGAGCCATTTCATCCGGCACTTCAATCTTGCCGATTACGTTGTAGTAATTGATGACGCTCGCCGGGTGGATCACCCCTGACTCAACCCTGCCCTCTTCCGTCGCGATGACGACGTCGTACATTGTCATCGACTGGGCTTCGCTGGATTTGTCCGTCTGATACCACAGAATCGCCATGACTCCGATGATCGCGAGCCATATCAGCATAACTTTTGGTTGAAAACGTTCGGGCTGGTTCTTTCCGCCAGGCCGCCCTCCAGGTGATTTCGTAGGATCAGACATTTATACTAAAATAGGAAAAAATAACGTGCAGCTCATTTCGAGTAAGTCAATTGCAAGGCGCGAGTCGTATTGTCGCCAATTCTGTAGCCTTTGTTCGGCGGCAAGCCCGGTGCCCAGAGAATTTCCCCTTCATCGCTAACGAGAATCGGGAGCAATCGGCGTTGTTGTTTCGGAATTTTACGATCAATAAACAGTTCTTTGAGCTTCACCGACGCGTCCCTACCCATGGGCCGGTAGGCATCGCCCGGACTCCAAGGTCTGACCCACAATGGGCAGGATTGTTTCCCCGAAGCCGAGAGGAATACGGATTGATCGTGCGAAATACTGCCAGAACGAATCTCTTTTTTCAATTCCCGATCCAGCTCGATCTCCCGAACCCGGAGCAAACCGCCCCCTGGAAGGCAGAGCGAAACATCCATCGGAAGGGCCTGGAGCGACCAATCGTACACGCGTTCCTCCGCGACCATTTCCACCCGCCCGGATTCCGGGCTACCGGAAATCCAATGGCTGCCTTCGACGCTCGCCTTGAAGGTCGATCCCGTCCGCAGCGCTTCCAGTAGCGCTTCCATCGACGAGAGCGTCAGTCCGTTTTTCGATACCATCGAAACCAGGCGATTCAGCGTTCGTCGCTGGAATGCTCGCGGCATCGCCAGCAGCTTCTCCCAGGAAATCGTCCCTTCCCCATCAAACGCGTCGAGCCAGCTTTTCTCGAAACAATCGTCCAGCGCTCGCCAATCCTCTTCCAGAAACGCCCGCGATTGAGCGGCTCCCGTCTGAGGCGAGCGATCCGAAGCGTTTTCCCACTCGGGAATCACAACCTTCCGCAAACGATTTCGATAAAACACATCTTCCCGATTGCTGGCGTCCTCTCGCCAAGTCGCGCCCGCCTGCTCCAGCCACTCGACAATCTGCTCCTTCCGCAAACCCAAGAGAGGCCGGATAAAACGCAACCCACGCGCCCCGACCGAATATTCTCTCGGCGCGCTCAGCCCCTGAAGTCCGCTACCGCGCGAAAGACGCATCAGCATCGTTTCCGCGATATCGTCGGCGTGGTGACCAGTCAGAATCGCTGCATCGTCGTTCGTGGAGCCGATCGCTTTCGCGAAAAAATTCATTCGCGCATCGCGGGCCTGCTCCTCAGAAACTGCCTTCGCGTCATCGTCCCGACTCCAGCTATCGGATACGAACGCTACTCCCAACTCGCCGCAGATATCGCGGACAAAACGCTCGTCCTTCTCAGATTCTTCACCGCGCAACTTATGATTAAAATGCAACACGGTCAGCTCGCCAGGATTCGTTTTTCTCCGCGACAGCCCAGCGAAGAATAGCGACAAAAAAACCGAATCCGCTCCGCCGGAACAGGCCACAAAAAGCCGCTCGACCGAGTCGATCCGATCGCTCAATCGCTTGGGCAGCCAATCTTCTCCCGCGATGGATGCCAGGCGTTCCGCCGTTTTTTTCCAATCCATCCCGTGCCGCCAATCCGTTCGAACCGCACCCTACTTCGGTTCGATTCTATCCTTGCCCATGTAGGGAACCAAAACCTCCGGAAGCTTCACGCTGCCATCGGCCTGCAACCCATTTTCTAGAATCGCCACGAACACGCGCGGTACCGCTAAGCCCGAACCATTCAGCGTGTGGACGAACTCGTTTTTGCCAGTCTCCAAATCTTTGTAGCGGATCTTCGCCCGGCGCGACTGGAACGACTCGAAATTGCTGCAGCTTGAAACCTCAAGCCAACGCTGCTGACCCATCGCCCAAACCTCCAGGTCGTACTGTTTGGTCTGGGAAAAACCCATAACGCCGCCGCACATCAAAAGCGCGCGATACGGCAGGCCCAGTTTCTGAAGCAAACTCTCCGCGTATTCACGAAGCGAATCCAGCTCGGCGTAGCTCGTCTCCGGTTTCACCCATTTGAGAACCTCCACTTTGTCGAATTGGTGAACGCGATTCAAACCGCGCACATCCTTGCCATAGCTTCCCGCCTCCCGGCGAAAACACGCGGAATAGCCGCAGCGATAAATCGGCAAATCTGATTCCTCCAAAATCTCGTCGCGCAGAAAATTCGTCAATGGCACCTCCGCCGTCGGGATCGCGTAGAGTCCGTCCTGGATCGTCTGATACATCTGCCCTTCCTTGTCCGGCAGTTGCCCGGTCGCCGTCGCGCTCTCCGCATTCACGAAAAAAGGAACCGCCATTTCCTGGATGCCCGATTCGCCCGCCTGATCCAGAAAAAACGAAACCAAACTCCGCGCCAACCGCGCCCCGTCTCCAACGAAAAATGGGAATCCCGCCCCCGTCACTTTCGTGCCACGCTTGAAATCCAGAATCTGCTCCAGCCAATCGAAATCGTAGTGAGGAATCTGGTACGCTTCTTGTTGCGGAATCTCGCCCCACGTCTTGTATTCAACGTTCTCGGACTCGCTCTTTCCTTCCGGAACGCTTTCATGAGGAATATTAGGAACGCTCAGATATAGGTCGTTCCAAGTCTCGTCCAACGCTTTCAACGCCACGTCGATTTCCTTGATGCTCGACGAAAGCGTCCGCATCTCTCCCACTTTCTCCAGAAACTCGGGACTGCCCTTCTGCATTTGGGCCATCTCAGCATTCGCCGACTTCTGCTCGGCTCGAAGCGACTCTACGTCCACGATGAGTTTGCGGCGTTCCTCGTCGGCCTTGAGCACCGCTTCTAGGTCGCAATCGATATGCTTCTTTCGAATACCGTCGCGCGCCACGTCCGGAGATTCACGCAGGATCTTAAGATCAATCATCTGTTAGCTGGGTTAAACGCATATTAAGCAGCGCTCCGCATAACCTTTGCTCTCTAACAAAGTCAAGCGCCGCTCTTTCTAAATTCGTTTTTCAATTTCTTTCAATACTTCCGCAGCGGAAAGCTGTTCGAGATTCCCGTCCGGCGCCTTGATCGCCTGATTACGCGGACTCGATAGCGGATACGGCCCGCAACGCTCCGGATCCGTTGATCCGAATAGTGCGATTGTTTCCGTTCCAACGGCCGCCGAGATATGGGCCGGGTCGCAGTCAACGCAAACGACGAGGTCGCTCTCTTGAATGGCCCCGACCAGGCGCAATAGACCATCCGTGGTCACCGCCTCGAAACGATCACCGAATCTCTGCTTGAGCCTATCAACCCATTCGATCCCTTGCGTCGAGAAAACCTGGAGCGCGATCGTTTTGCGCTTCTCCAATAGAAGAGTGGCCAGCTCTTCAAAGCCGTTCCACCGGTTTCGTCCGTTGCGGCCTTCAGGCAGAAACGTCACCACCGCGCGCTCCGAAGCGCCGGGGTTCGGAGCTCCCTTCAGCACGAATCTCACCTTTCCGGCCAGCCGAGTCTCGAATCCGAATACGCGGCAAAATTCCATCAGAATATCCACCGGATGCCGACGATGCGGAGATCTGGGCAGCGGCACCAGCTCTTTGCAGAAAAGGCTCGCTCCTTCGCGAGCGTCCGTTCGCCCGATCTTTCTGCTTGATCGGCTGAAGAATGTCATCAACCCGCTTCTCGCGAGCCCCTGAAAATCCAAGACGAAATCGTATTCCTCTCGGCGAAGCCGTCTGCAGAGACTCACAAATCCCGAAATCCCGCCGCTGCGATAAAACGTATAGGTGTGATCAACCGCGGTGCAGGTTCTCACGAGCGGCTCGTAGATTTCCCGCGCCACCCAGGTGATTTCAAGCCCGGGATCGTTTTCCTTCAAGGTCTGGGCGACTTGCAATCCATGCATGATGTCGCCGAGCGATGAGGTTTTGATGATCAAGATCCTATGCGTTACGATGGCCATTCAGCGTCCGCTTTCTCGTTCCGGGTTCGTCATCGCTTCAATTGCCGCATCACTTCGTAGATCGCGATCCCGGCGCTGGTGGCTAGGTTCAGCGAGCGCAGCGTTTTATTATAGAGAGGAATTAACACGCGACGGTTCTCGCCGACCTCTTCGTGCAGCCAATCGGGCAAGCCCGAGCCTTCTCGCCCGAAAACCAGACCATCCCCCTCCCGGTACTCAACATCCCAATACGAAGTGGCTCCTTTGGTCGTCATGAGAAAGAGCCGATCCGGTCCGTCCGGGCTTTCGCGAAACGCCTCCCAGTTGTCGTGGTGCCGTATGTCGAGATTGTGCCAGTAGTCCATCCCGCTTCGCCGCAAATGCTTGTCGCGGATCTCGAAACCAAGCGGATGGATCAGATGCAGCCGCGACTCCGTAATCGCGCACGTCCTTCCGATGTTTCCCGTGTTCTGGGGAATTTCAGGTTGAAATAGAACGACATGCAACATGCTAAAAAGCCGAAGAACTGAATTTCTTCAGCTAGGGACGAAATCCGTGAACTGAACAGAGATGCTTCTGCAATTCCTCGTAAGTCTGCGTGACCGGAAAGTCTGGATACTCTTCCGTGATTTTCTTGGTCGGCCTGAAGAAGATACCGGCATCCGCTTCTTCCAGCATGCTTAGGTCGTTGTAGGAATCGCCCATCGAAAGCACGCGGAAATTCAAGCTCTTGAGAGCGATCACCGCTTTGCGTTTCTGGTCCTTCTGGCGAAGCGTGTAGCTTTTAATCTTATACGTTTCGTAATCAATCGAAAGAGAATGGCAAAACATCGTCGGATTCCCCAGCTTGGCGATTAACGGCATCGCGAACTCGCGAAACGTGTCCGAGAGGATTATCACTTCGACCTGATTTTGCAGCCACTCCAGAAAGTCGCGGGCGCCTTCAAGCGGATCCAGCGAGGCTACGACTCCATGAATGTCCTTCAATGTCAGCCCATTCTGATCAAGAATCCCGAGCCGCTTGCTCATCAACTCATCGTAGTCGGCGATATCGCGCGTTGTCAGCTTGAGTTCCTCGATTCCCGTCTTCTCGGCCAGACCGATCCAAATCTCCGGAATTAATACTCCTTCGAGATCGAGGCAGGCGATTGTCATTTGATCGTTCATTCGGAAATAGCGTTGGAATTCTTATTCGTAGCGACTCCCTTTGAAGGAACGGTCGATGTCGCGCATGACGGCTTTCTTCTTAAGGTCCTCACGTTTGTCAAAAAGCTTTTTGCCGACGCAAACCCCGATCTCCACCTTGATCAGCGCCTCTTTGAAATACAAACGCAGCGGGATGATCGATTTTCCTCCGGCCTCCGTCAGCTTCTTAAGCTTGCGAAGCTCGTGCTTGTGGAGGAGCAGCTTGCGCTCGCGGCGCGGGATGTGGTTGTTCATCGACCCCCAGGCGTACTCGTCGATGTGCAAGCCGTAGATGAAAAGGTCCTTCTTCACGAAACGGCAGAATCCCTCGTTCAACGACGCCTTCGCCGCCCGAAGCGATTTCACCTCGGTGCCGGTCAAAACGATTCCCGCCTCGAACGTATCCTCCACGAAGTAGTCGCGCAACGCCTTGGAGTTGCGGATCGCGTGCGGGACGCTGTTCTTATTCTGCTTGTTACCGGCCATTTGCTCGCGGCCTATTGATGAGTTCTGGATCGTCGCCTAAAAAAAGCGCGGCAGTTTCCCGCCGCGCATCTTGAAATTTGCTTTCGCCGAAGGCTCGAAGCCTACTCGCCCAATTCGTAGCTGATCTTTCCTTCGATGATCTCCCGAAGAGCGATGTCTTCCGGATTCAGCTTCTCCAAGGACTCGACCAGCGGTCGGTTGCCATGGCGCAACTGCTTTACGCGGCGCGACACTACGTTAACTAGAATATTCGGGTCAGCGATGACCTTTTTTGCTTCCTTTATATAATCGTCTCTCAAAGGGGATGCCTCCTGTTGTTAATGGAATCCTGCCTTTTACCTTGAAGCGATTACGGGTCAAGCGATTATTAACGCTTTTCCAATGAGCGAATCGGAAATAGACCATCCCGCCCGCGAGAATGTCCTTTTCACCTGCTGGACAACCGTGTCGAGCGAAGCCGAAGCTCGCAAAATCGCCGACGCCCTCGTTTCGGAAGGCATCGCCGCCTGCGTCCAAATCGACGGACCCATCCAGTCCGTCTATTCCTGGAACGACCAGATCTGCTCCTCAACCGAGCTCCGCCTCTGGATCAAGATCCTGGCAAGCCGTCTGGAGCAGGCCCAAAAGCGGGTTTTCGAGCTGCATTCCTACGATACGCCACAGTGGATCGAGCTCGAAGCGTCGAAAGTTGAAGAAAAGTACTTGAAATGGGCGAAAGAAGCGTCCAACTTTCGCGGCTTCCAGAAATCGGAACCCATTTAGTAAGCCATGTCACAGCATCCAAGCTACAAGTCCTCCACCAGCGGCGCCGTAAAGCGCAACGTCCTTAAACGTTTCGAACGCATTGATTTGCTCAGAAAGCGCGGTCAGTGGAAGGAAGGCGATCGAGTCGTCGGCCTCAAGAAGACCAAGCCCGCCGAATAGGCGATTCCGCAAACTCATTTTCCTGACGCTGCCTCCCCGCGAGACAGCGTCTTTTTTATTGCCCAGTCAATGCCACCTCCGCTCGCAAACCCTTCCCGTAGGGGGTCGATTGCGCAGTTCAAACTGGCCCAGCAGAAAGGTCCCGCTTTTCATCCTGCCCTACAATCGCAATCCATGTCTCCTGTAGGAGCCTGCTTGCAGGCGATAAAAGGTAGGGCTGCTTATCCCTAAGCAGCCGCCACAGGTTCCATCGCCGAAAACGGCTGACTAGGGATAGTCAGCC
>JAJFLS010000092.1 GCA_021772595.1 Opitutales bacterium | reverse complement strand
GTAGGGCTGCTTATCCCTAAGCAGCCGCAGCTTATACAAAAGATAACGGCGATTGACCTCAAAGCCGCCATGTATTGAATTCCCAGAGACATGCCGCGCGTCTCGACAGCAACTATCCACGCCGCTCTCACTCTCGCGATTGGAATGGTCTCCGTGGAATTTCCAGCCCACGCAAAAGAGTACTCCGATCCAGCCCCTCCCGAAACGCGGATGCTCGCAGATGTCCCAGCGCCCGAGCCAACCGTCCAGCCAGAACTCACCTTCCACGCCGCCCCAAAGCCTCTCCCCAAAGACGCAACCACCGAAGACTGGAAAGACTTTCTAGGCACTACCCACAACTCGATTTCCCGCGAGACCCACCTTCTCAAATCATTCGGTGGCGCAGGCCCAACAATCGTCTGGGAAGTCGCAAAGGGCGAGGGCTACGCCACTCCCGCGGTGATCGGCGAGCGAGTGATCCTCTTTCATAGAGTCGGCGAAGAAGAAGTCATCGAATGCCTAAATGCGGAAAGCGGCCAACGCTATTGGCGACACGCCTATGCGTCGGACTACCGCGACCGCTACGGATTCGGCAACGGACCCCGCTGCCAGCCGATCAGCGATGGCGCATTCGTCTACACCCTCGGCGTCCAAGCGAAACTCACCTGCCTCAAACTCGAGACCGGCCAGCGCCTCTGGCAGCGTGACCTCAAAGCGGAATTCGATCTTACCCTCGATTTCTTCGGAGTCGGAGCCACACCGCTGCTCGAGGGTGAGTCTATCATAGTCAACGTCGGAGCGTCCGACGGTCCCTGCGCCGCCGCATTCGATAAACTTTCCGGCAAAATGCTCTGGGGCGCAGGAGACGAATGGGGGCCGAGCTACGCTTCGCCGATCCCTGGCGACACCGACGCAGGTAGGCGAGTGTTCGTTTTCGCAGGTGGCGAGAGTCGACCAGCAACTGGAGGACTGCTGATCATTGATCCAAAAAATGGGCATGTCGATTGTTCCTTCCCCTGGCGAGGTGTTCCCTACGAATCCGTCAACGCCTCTTCTCCGCTCGTCGTCGATAGCCAAGTCTACATCTCGGAATGCTACGGAGCAGGCGGAGCGCTTCTCAAAATCGACACGAGCGGGGCTTGCTCGAAGGTCTGGAGTAACGAGATCCTCAATACGCATTTCATGACCGCCATCCACAAAGACGGCTACTTGTATGGAATCGATGGGCACGGCCCGCAAAACGCTCCGCTAGTGTGTATCGAACTCGCGACTGGAAAAGAAGTTTGGCGAGAAGAGCCCGAATGGATGACTCCAGTTTCCGGCGACCAAGGAACACGAGACTACAATCTCTCCCCCGCCCTCGCCTCCCTACTGCTTGTCGAGGGACGATGCCTAGTCCTCGGCCAATACGGGCACCTCGCTTGGATCGATTTGAACCCCGAAGGCTATCGAGAGCTCGACCGGACGCACCTCTTCATGGCCCGACAAACCTGGGCGATGCCCGCCCTGAGCAAAGGCCTCCTCTACGTCGGCCAAAACGACCCCGGACTCGACGGCACCCAAACCCGCCTCATCTGCTACGACCTGAGAGCCGAATAGCAAGACCACTTCGAATTCTCGAAGTGGCCACGCCGTCCCGCTTGCGGGACGGCGTGGCCACTTTTCCTAACTCGCCCATCTTTTCGTTGCTTTCCCGAATCGCGCGCTTTCTAAATCGAATCGGAATGTCAGATCAAGCTCCTCTCACCGCTCTCATCGTCGGCTCCGGCGGCCGCGAACACACTCTCGCCCAAGCATGCGTCGATAGCCCTCTCATCGGCAGGATCCTCGCCGCTCCCGGCAATCCCGGAATGGCCCAAAACTGCGACTGCGTTTCGGTCGCCGCAGACGACATCGACGCCCTCGTCGAACTCGCGGTTTCCGAGAACGTCGGTTTCGTGATCATCGGCCCCGAGGTGCCGCTCTGCCTCGGCCTCGTCGATCGACTCATCGAGAAAGACATCCTTGCCTACGGCCCCAAAGCCGACGGCGCGCGCTTCGAAGGCAGCAAGACTTACACGAAGGAGCTACTTCTAAAATACAACATCCCCACAGGAGCCGCCGCGAATTTCGACGTCGCCGCTTCTGCGATCGAATACCTGGGCACCGCATCCTACCCGATCGTCGTCAAAGCTGACGGGCTCGCCGCCGGCAAAGGCGTCATCATAGCCGAAGACCACGAAACCGCGACTCAAACCGTCACCGACATGATCGACGGCGGCGCCTTCGGCGACAGCGGCAAAAGCGTGCTCATCGAAGAATGCCTCTTCGGCGAAGAAACCTCCATCCACGTCATCGTTTCCGGAAGCGACTATGTGATCCTGCCGACCAGCCAAGACCACAAGCAGGCCTACGAAGGCGACAAAGGCCCGAATACCGGCGGCATGGGAGCCTACTCGCCCGCGGATTTGATCGACGACGCAATGATGCGAAAAATCGAAGCGGAAATAGTGAAACCAAGCGTCGACGGAATTGCGGCCGAAGGTATCGATTTTCGAGGCACGCTTTTCATCGGGCTCATGATGACTCCAACCGGCCCGAAAGTGCTGGAGTACAACACACGCTTCGGCGACCCCGAATCGCAGGTATTGATCACGCGCCTCGAAACCGATCCCGTTGAAATCATGCTCGCCGCAGCCAAAGGCGAACTTGGACAGCTTAGCGTGAAAGTGAAAGACGAATACGCCATGGTCGTCGTCCTCGCTTCGGCCGGCTACCCCGGCAGCTATCCGAAAGGCGAAACGATCCATTTTCCCGATACGGTCGGCGAGAACGAAGTCATCTTCCACGCCGGCACCAAAACCGCGGACAACGGCGACATCGTCACCAATGGCGGACGCGTCCTCGGCGTCACCGCTCTCGGCGCCACTCTCGGCGAAGCGTCCGAAAAAGCCTACGCTCTCTGCGACAAGATCGATTTCAAATCCAAATTCCTGCGCCGCGACATCGGAGCCAAAGAGCTCAACCGCGCTTGATCCGCGTCCCGAGACGAAGCCAGTCAGCAATCAATTTCCGCCCACAGATCACACGGATTTCCACGGATGGATGAAGGTCTAGTTTAGGATGAAAGCTTCGGCGTAGCCTGACCGAGAGGATACGTCACCTGAAACTTGATGTGAGGATATTGAACTGTTTCCAATAGATCCGCGTAAATCCGTGTGAACCGTGGGCAAAAAAACCTCTTTTCAACCTCACCCTAGCTTGAACAAAAAGAACTCGTACTTCTTTACGGCGCTGAATTTATCCGCGTCGAGAAGCACTCGCTGTGCGATCGCCTTTTCGTATTTCTTCCCAAAAAACCTCTGGGCTAGCTTCCAGAGAAACGGATTTCGATTTCGGAATTTCTCCGTCAAGATATCCGCACCGAGCAAGATCTTCTCCGCCCAATCGTCCGCGATCTCCAGAGTCTTGCGAATGTCCGGCGTAACGTCCCTCCGCGTTTCGATCTCAAACGGACTGTCCACCACGCCCTTCAAAAAAGCGTCATAGTCGTGACCACTCTTGGAGAGCTCACCCGCATTCTGATCGAGAACGAAATAGTCGCACACCATCAGATAGCCGCCCGGCTTCAACGACTTCGCCGCAACTTCGAAAACTCGGTCGATCGGAATGTACTGGCACGACTCGCTCATAATGATCACGTCGTATCCACCTTCCAATTGCGAATCCTCGAAACGAGTGAAATGGAAAGGAGCTTCCACCTTCTCAGCAAACACCTTCTTCTGATTGATGTCCGGCGAAAGTCCTTCGACCTCGTAGCCGCGGGCTTTCAGATTCATGCAAAGTTCGCCCGTGCCGCAACCCACGTCCAACACCCGTCGAGCGCCTTCCGGAATGCTATCGATGAGAAAATCCTCGTAGCGCTTTTGAGCCGCCTTGAGAGAGTCCATCGTCAGCTCGTCATCCGGCAGCCACATTCCGTAGTGGAGCCGTTCGAGACCCAGAACATCGCGGTAGAAACGCAACGCGCGGTCATTTGTCGATCGATCGGCTGAAGGAGCGTTGTCACTCATAATACTATAGAAAGAAGGCGAAACAGGAGAAAAAAAGAAAGGCCGCAAACCAAAGCCCACCGCCATCCTTGTAAAGAGAAAACGCTCCCTGCGACACTCGACCGTTTAAATTACAACGTTGTAATTTAAACGGTCGGCGAACTCGCGACCGATTCTGGCGTAAAACAATCTTTATCTTCTCGGAGTACGACATTCCCGCTTGATTTCGCGCCGCGCTCTTTATCCTATCCACTTCAACAGATGGCAGAATCGAATTACACCGAATCGAGCATAAAGTCCCTAAGCCCACGGGAGCACATTCGACTGCGCCCGGGAATGTACATCGGCAAGCTCGGCAGCGGCGCCTCGGCCGACGACGGCATATACGTCTTGCTCAAAGAGATTATCGACAACTCGATCGACGAGCACTCCAGCGGCCACGGGAAACGGATCGACATCACCATCGGCGAAGACGTCGTCGCGGTGCGGGACTTCGGGCGCGGCATCCCGCTCGGTAAAGTCGTCGATTGCGTCTCGAAGATCAATACTGGCGCCAAATACGACAGCGAGACTTTCCAGAAAAGCGTCGGGCTGAACGGCGTCGGCTCCAAAGCCGTCAACGCGCTTTCCAGCTACTTCCTCGCCGAATCCTACCGCGAGCGGAAGATGAAGCAGGCGATTTTCGCCAAAGGCGAACTCGACTCCGAAAGTCGCCAACAAAAGACCGACGAGAAAAACGGCACCTACATCGAGTTCACTCCCGACGAGAAGATCTTCAAAGGCTTCAGGTACCAGCTGCCCTTCATCGAGACGATGCTCTGGAACTACGCCTACCTCAACACAGGCCTGATCCTCTCGCTAAACGGCAAGACCATTCGCTCCGAAAACGGTCTCAAAGACCTTCTCGAGAACAACCTCTCAGGCGACATCCTTTACCCGATCATCCATCTCAAAGGGGACGACATCGAAGTCGCCATGACCCATGGCACGCACTACAGCGAGGAGTACTACTCCTTTGTCAACGGACAGCATACCACCATGGGAGGCACCCACCAGGGCGCTTTCCGCGAGTCGATCGTAAAGACCATTCGCGAGTTCTTCAAAAAGGACTATGACGCCTCCGACATTCGTGCCTCCATTGTATCCTCGATCGCGATACGCGTGCAGGAACCCGTGTTCGAAAGCCAGACCAAGACCAAGCTCGGCTCGCAAAACATGGGCACCAAAGGCCCGACGATCCGCAACTTCATCAACAGCTTCATAAAGAAGGAGCTCGACCTCCATCTCCACCAGTTCCCCGAAACCGCTAAGGCGATCCAACAAAAAATCGTCGCCAGCGAAAAAGAGCGAAAGGAACTCTCCGGCATCCGCAAGCTCGCCCGCGAGCAGGCGAAGAAGGTCAATCTCCACAACAAGAAGCTCCGCGACTGCCGCGCCCACCTGAACACCAAACACAAGCTCGCGAACGAATCCATGCTCTTCATCGTCGAGGGCGACTCGGCCGGCGGATCGATCACCAAAACCCGCGACGTCAACACGCAGGCCGTCTTCAGCCTGAAAGGAAAACCGCTCAACGCCTTTGGCCTCAGCAAGAAGATCGTCTACCAGAACGACGAATTCAACTGCCTCCAAAGCGCCCTGGACATTGAGGAAAGCCTCGACGGACTCCGCTACAACAAGGTCGTCATCGCCACCGACGCCGACGTCGACGGCATGCACATCCGGCTCTTATTGATAACCTTCTTTCTCCAATTCTTCCCAGACCTCATCCGCCAGGGGCATCTCTACATTCTGCAAACGCCCCTATTTCGCGTCCGCAACAAGAAGAAAACCATCTACTGCTACACCGACGCCCAGAAAGAAAAGGCCCTGGATAAGCTCGGCAAGACCGCCGAGATCACCCGCTTCAAAGGACTCGGCGAAGCCTCGCCAGACGAATTCGCCACCTTCATCGGCCCGAAAATGAAACTCGATCCGGTCACCATGAATCATCTCCACAACATCGACGAACTCCTGACCTTCTACATGGGCAAGAACACGCCAGACCGCCAGAGCTTCATCATCGATAACCTCCATGTGGAGAAGGACTTGGTCGAAGCCGCATCGTAGCCTCCAGCCACTCGACTCGCCGAAACACGCACGATGAGCCCACGCAAAAAGAAAACCGTAAAAGACCAGGAAACCTTCGATTTCGACGATTCCGAGTGTCAAGAGATTTCCCCGGAAGCCGCGCACGCAGAACCCAGCAACGACGACGCCCCACTCGCCCAGTCCTATCAAAACTGGTTCCTCGAGTACGCGTCCTACGTCATCCTCGACCGCGCC
>JAJFLS010000091.1 GCA_021772595.1 Opitutales bacterium | reverse complement strand
CTGGTAACGAATACTGGTGTGGATACGCTCGTTGAACGATCGAATTCAATCACATCTATCCCCGACTTATTGAGAAAAGGTTTAAGCGATCCAGTCAAATCCAGCACCGCAATCTTTGATTTTGGAATTTTCAGATCTTTTTTCGAAAATACATCAAAAGTGAGGGAATTTTCCGACAAGACCGCTCCATCCTTTTTCAAAACGCGTGTCTTGACCGTGTAATTGCCTCGCAGCGCGCCGGTCTCGATCCGCTTATCAAAGAGGCTCGACACACCCGAATCCCAATTCATATCGATCTCTTGACTGTAGACCACTTTACCCGCTTCCGAAACAATTTCGACATGCAAGCGGGCATCGACCGTATTCTGTTCATTGATACCGGTCACCTCAAGAGTCGCCCCTTCTTCGGCATAAATGTTACGCGGCTTCACGCGGATTGAAAGAATGCGCGGCTGATTGGCCGCCTTCGTTCCCTCGTAGGCATAGGACTTCGGATTGCGCCAAAGATCGATCAATCCAGCCCCCAAAATCCAATCCCCCGCCGCCAAAGCGTGGATACAATAACCGTCCACTTCCGGATTGGAGCGCACCGCCTCGATCATCCTCCGGTTCGCCGCTCCATGAATCTGCTGCTGGTCGAGGCAAAACTGCTGCAAGTCCGGATACAGTTCGCCGAATCCGCTCTCCGCCAGCACCCGCCGCTGATCTTTCGCCAAGCGCTCATGATAGCGGTAGGCCGGCGCGAGCGGATTGCCCTCGAGCTCAAAGCGTTCGTTATTGGCTACCAGATTCGGCAGGCTGCCGTAACCGAGTTCGGAAACGAAAGACATCAGGCCAGGCACTACATTCCGTCCGGGCGTGCTGCCCTTGAAGCCGAACGCCCGCTTCTCCTTGTCGGTCATGCCGATGGTGAGAAAACCATCATAACGCTTCTCGTCGATAAAGGGCCCCGGATAGTTATGGATGTCGTTGAACTTCGTCGGCTCGTAATCGTAGGGCAAATACATGTCCGCGCCGAATGCCCAACCGCCCGACTCGTCCAGGATAAGCCGAGTCGGATCGAGTTCGCGGGTCATCATGGCCATCGGCCGCATCATTTGATTGAGCACTGGCCGATGGAGCTCGTTAAACAATTCCCACTGCACCACACTAGCGTGATTCCGGTCGCGCAGCACTGATTCGCGAATTTCATTTTTCACCCTACCAGGCAAATAAGGAGTCGATAACGGCAGGCGCATACACTCAAGTGCAGGACTGCCCACAACCAAAACGCCCATTTCATCCGCCAGGTCCAACCACATCGGAGCGGGGGGGCGCCGCCAGGGGCGAATCATATTGAAACCCGCTTCCTTGGCCAATTGAATTTCCCGCCGCGCCATGGCTTCCGTATCGGGATAAGCGATACCCTTTGGATAGAGTCCCTCGAAGAAGGTCGCCTTGATGTAAATGCGTTCTCCATTCAGATAGAAATCCTTATTCTTGATGGTCAGTTCGCGCAGGCCAAACCGCTCACTCCAGCGATCGGACTCCTTCCCATCTATCAAAACGCGCACGGTTGCCCGATACAAAGCAGGCTGATCCGGAGACCAGAGCTTCGCCTCAGGAATCGGCACCTTCCAATTACGATCGTTGTCCCCTGGATGGAGTTCCCAGTTTTCACGAACCCGCGCTATGATAGCTGAAGGATTGTCCGCTTCGGATATATCGATCTCAACACCCACGGGTATTCTCTTGATTCCCGCGTGATCCAACTCCACATGCAAAGTGGCCGCACGGTCACTAATGTCAGGCTCAATGAATACATCATCCACATAGACGTCGTCCGAAGCCACTAGCTTGACGGACTGCCAGATGCCTCCGGTAATGCCGCCGCGCCACTGCGGCGTTTCCAAGGGCCCGACGCCATCGATATTCTTATCCGAAAGTATAATCGGCCCGACCACTCGGAGAATAAGAACATTGAATTCACCAGGCTTCAGCATCCCATCCACACGAAACTCGAAAGGAGTGAATCCCCCTTCATGCAAGCCCACCACCGCGTCGTTCAACCAGACTTCGGATAGATAGTTGACCGCATCAAAACGCAGACGCACGATTCTCCCAGACCAGTCTGCCGGCGCTTCGAATTCCTTCCGATAGAACGCGACGCCCTCGTAGTCTTCCTCGATCAGTTCCCACGCGCTCGGAACTTCGATACGTCGCCGATTTTCACGCTCGGAAAAACGGCTATCGAGATGCCAATCCTCTCCCGACCCGACATTCTCAGGATCGAACACGATTTCCCAAGTCCCATCGAGAGAAATCGTCGAAGCGGCCTCCGGCAAGGACTCTGCAAAAGCCACACCGACAATGCCATTCGTCAACGTTGCCGCAACAACGCCGGCAAAAAAGCTCTTCAGTTTGAATTTCAATCTGCTAAAACGTTTCATAAAATAGAATTGATTTGAACCACAGAGAGCGCAGATAATCGGATTGTGATGGAGGTTCTGCAAAAATCATATCTGTGTTCTCTGTGTAATCTGTGGTTAAAAATTAATTACACTTCATAATCCACTATCTCTTCAGCCGTAGTAACGGATTGGATATAGGCGACGACCGCATCGTGTTCCGAGTAGCCGCAATAGCGCTTAAACGCTTCTTCGTTTTCGAAAGCGCTGATGATTCCCACATCGAAGAACGAAGCTCCATAGGCTCCAATGTTGATGCCGACTTCATATTCCCTAATTTCGGGAATGATGACAGGAAGCGTTTCAAGGCGCGTCTTCACTTCGGCGGCGAGTTCTTCTTTAGACATGCCATCCGGCACATCTTTCAGTTTCCAGAGTACGAGGTGCTTATACATTTTCTCTTTAGGTTCAATAATCGAATTAATCGCCTATCAATACAGACACCCGCTTGAGCGTTAGGTATTCCTCAAGACTGTAGCGCGAACAGTCCTTGCCCACGCCACTCTGTTTGAGACCGCCATGCGGCAGCTGCACCGAATAGTGCGGTTCGTTGACACAAACGCTGCCCGCCTGGATATCGCGCCCGGCACGCAGACCCTTCGAAAGGTTAGAAGTGAACACATAAGCCGCCAATCCGTACGGCGTATCATTAGCCAGCGCGATTTCGTCGTCCTGATCCGAATACGGAATAACGGAAAGGACCGGACCAAAGACCTCCTCCCGCGCCACAGTCATTTCCGAGCGAACCTTGCCCAGGATGGTCGGTTCGATAAAATAGCCGGCGCCCTCCATGGCATTCCCGCCGCACAAGATTTCCGCGCCGTCGGCCACTGCGGATTTCACCAGATTGAGAACGCTCTGCCGGGTTTCGTCGGTAATCATAGGACCCATCTTGGTCTCTGCCGCTTGCTCCTTGGCGCAGCGAACAAATTCCTCGTAGACCGACTCGTGCACGAAGCATCGGTTGGGCGAAACGCATATCTGCCCGCAGTTTGCGAACTTGAGATCGACGACCTTGTGGGCCGCGTCGCGAACATCTGCATCGGGATAGACCACCACCGGCGCGTTGCCGCCTAGTTCGACGGAAAAGCGTTTTATGCTCGAGCACGAGGAGCCCATCACCTCAAGCCCCCCGCGAGTCGAACCGATCATCGTCACGATCGAGGGGACGTCGCTTTGCAATAGGGCCTTCGTAACCTCATGGTCACTACTGGTGACGACGTTGATCACGCCATCCGGCACTCCCGCTTCCTTCGCCAAGTAAACCGCTTCCAAGGACGCGAGTGGCGTCAAATGCGACGGTTTAATAATAGCGCTGCAACCGGAAGCGAGCACAGGGCCGAGCTTGTATCCAATGTTCAACATCGGAAAATTCCAGGCCAGCATACCAACTGCAACTCCCAGCGGCTGGCGCTGCATGTAGTGCAAGAATCGCCCGTCCGGATCGTGTAGCACCGGCTGATCGAGCCGTTCGAATTCTTCGACGAAAAAGCGCAGGCAAGTGGTGAGCATACCGAAATCATATTCGGCGTTGTCCCGCGGCTTGCCCGTTTCGGCGATCAGCAGATCGGTCAATCGCTCGCTGTTTTCCTCCAGCAGATCAGCATAGTGCAGGATGATAGTTTTGCGCTCGGCCGGGGTATTGGCCGACCAAATCTTGAACCCCTTTTCTGCTGCCCCGAGGGCGGACTGAATGGCTGCCGCGTCCACTTCCGGCACTTGGCCAATTTTCTGGCCGGTGGCTGGATTGACGACATCGATAGCGCCCTTCGAGAGAACAGTCTTCCCGTCAATCAACATGGGATAAGTTTTAATCCCGGAATAAGTCTCAGTTTCCATTTCTTTTCTCCGTTTTTAGAATACAAAAAAAATCCATCGCCGCACGATCCGGCTTAATCCCGAAGCCCCGCGTCGTCGACGCTTTCGCGACGCCCCAATATTCGAATCTCCCATACACTGCCCCCTCCAAACATTCCAAATTCTTAATTCTTAATTCCTAATTTAAACAGCCATCCCTATTGTGGAGGCGTAGGCCATCACGATCGTCGCGAGGATAATCACGAAAACGCCCACCGACATCAGTTTGAGCGGCCCCGCCACTCCCTTCCATTCGCCGGTGATCATCCCGACGGCATTGCTGACGATCAGCGAAAGCCCAAGCATGGTGGGCCAGCAAATCATCGTACCGATATTTCCCATCAAAGCCACACTTTGACCGTAAGTTCCCAAAGCCGCGAACCAGAGCAAGCCCGCGATGATCGACCATTTCAACGCCTTGAACATGCCCGGAGTCTTAAAGGATCCGAACGATTTATTCTTGATGAGCAGAATCAACGCATAGCCTGCATTCATAATATAGGCGCCGGCCAGCACCACCACCCAGCGAGCCAGCGCCGTATTGCGCTCCAGGGCGCCGGCGGCTTCCGCGATTTTCCCGATCTCAACGGTATTGTCGAAGCCGACTGCCAACATCGCCGAAAGCAACCCGCAGATTGACGCGATAATCAGTCCCGAGCGAAACGCTTTCCCTTTCTTAATCCCCTGCAATTCCGCTCCAGCCTCTTCGAGCTGCCTGTCACGCCTCAATCCAGCCACCGTTATGATGACAACGGCCACAGCCAGCAACGCCAGGCCGATACCGAGATAAGGAAGACTCGCCGACGCCACCGAATCGAAACGCAGGAACAGCGGAATCAACGCCCCCGCGATCGAGCAGAGCCCCATGACGATCCCATAGGTCAGCGACAAGCCGAGATAGCCGACGGACACCCCGAACATGATCCCGCCAATCCCCCAGAGAAAGCCAAGCGTTCCTCCCGTAATCACCTCGTCGGCAGGCGCCCGAGCCATCACGCTCCACAGATCCGGCACCACTAGAGTGGCCCAAACCAGAGGAAAGATCACCATGGCGATCGTTGCATGAACAAGCCACCACGCCTCCCAAGCAAGTGGCTTGATGTACTTCATGCCAAGGCCGAAAGTGCCTTGGAAGAGACTGGCGATCACGACCAGAACAATGGGAAACAGGATTTCATTCATAGGGCTAAAAAACGTTGCGCACCCAATCCCCGTCAGGGCGATGGGAAGTTTCGACCAGACTACTCTAACATTCTCAAAGGCAGCCGTATATGCACAATTTGATTGTCTATCTGTCATTTCTGACACTACCATTTTCAATGACTATGGACCCCAACCTAGCGGGAAATACAGCTGCGATCATCGAAAATAGCTGGGACCTGCTCTCGAATCTCCGGGATCAGACGCGCATGACCACAGCCATGGCCATATTGGCAGAGAACGACAATCGAGGGATCGTTCTGTCGTCTCTCCCCGGAACCGGCGACCACGCATACGTTCCACGAGTCGGGTTCCATTTCCACCTCCATAGCACCGCTCCCGGCAAGGCATTGCTGGCGTTTCTTCCCAGCGACCAACGCCAGGAGCGCGTTTCCAGCTTGAACTTCCGACGCTTCACGAAACAAACCATCGCGGACCCGGAGGAATTCGAGGCAAAACTGCGCCAGTATGCCAAACAGAAATACGCGGAGGACATCGGCGAATACGCCGAAGGCGTTAATTGCGTCGCCAGCTGCATCTGTAGCCCCAAGAACGAGCCTTTGGCCGCTATCTGGATAACAGCGCTTTCGGTGGAGCTGCCCGAATCCCGCTTGCCCGATCTGGCGAAGGAAGTCATTCGCACTGCAGAAGCCATCAGCCAACGCCTGGCATCGCGCCACCCAGACTCCTCTCCCTATGTCGATGAAACCCTCGAGCAAGCGAAGCGATTCATCGAGGAACGCTTTACCGACGAAAAAGCGATTCACGACTATATAGAAGGATTGTATATGAGCGCCAGCTGGTTCCGCAAACAGTTTAAGGAACGGCACGGACTTAGTCCCACGCAATATCGTCTCCAACTCGTTTTAGATAAAGCCAAGCGCTTGCTCGAACTCACAAATTTGCCGATCAAAGAAATCGCCTTTCAACTTGGCTACGATTCCCAAAACTACTTCTCCCGGGCCTTCAAGAAACACGAAGGACACTCCCCCGCCCAATACCGAGAACAACAGAGAGAAGCGGATCTGAGCGACCCAGCAAACTCGGTATCCAAAACGTCCACACTTCCGCCAAAACCCACATGATCATCCGAATCTTCCCGCTGATGGGATTATTTTTCATTCGTTATCTCTCGATAGTCATTTGCGTCGACCTTTATCATAGAATCCAGAGTAAGATCAAGCGTTTGGACTATTTGCTTGAGCGAGCGCTATTCCGGACCGAGGATAATTTTTCCTATTACAAGTGGTAACGAAATGAAGAAGATACCCGAGCCAAATCAAAAAACTCAGCGCTCAACGAGTCTAGATCGCTTGTTTGACGAATTGATTCCGGAGAAGAATGCGTCCATCTCCTTTTCCAAAACGGTCAGCGAATCAGACGTCTATCTATTTGCAGGAATCACAGGCGACCTCCACCCTAACCACGTAGATCAGGCCTACATGCAAGGGACTGCCTATGGTGAACGAATAGCGCACGGAGCTCTCATCGTGGGTTATTGCTCAGCAGCCAGCACCCGGTTTTGCGAAAGACTGCAGAGACAGTACGACGGGGTCGTTCTCGTCTCGTATGGTTACGACCGAATACGATTCATCAAACCTGTCCTCTTTGCCGATACCATAACGGTGTCCTATCGCTTGGATCGTATCATTGCGAAGGAAGCGAAGCTCTTTTCCGAGGTGAAGGTCCGTAACCAGCGCAACGAGTTGGTGGCCGTCATGACGCACATCCTGAAGGTTCTAAAGGACAGCCCGACCGACGACTGACAGAATGGTGCAAAACGGAAAATCGCTCACTTCAAGCGCTTTTCTCCTGCAAACTCATAGGCGTCAATTTATCTCAAGTTCTTACTGAATAAGGACGACTCCACGCCGCCTTGCGTCGTAGCTACGCCGAGACCTCGGCGTGGGATTCGCAGTGTACGCTTAAGTTGACGCGTATACGAAGCAGGATCCCGAATATTATAGGACTTTCGCCGTTCTACCCATTATAAGTAAACCGGGTAAGCATTAATAGCGTCAACAATGGCTACGCCCTCTATTTCGACAAGCCATCCGGGCCTGCAGTTGGATCCCTGGACGGTATTGATAGGAATATCCCCGCCCACTGCTTCGCGGATGATTTGATTTACGGCATTAGTTTGATCGAAGTCTTTAAGATAGACGATAAGGTGGGCCATATGGCTCAAGTCTGCCTGATGGGGTCTGAGAAGAGCTCTTATATTTTCGAGCGCCCTGCGAGTCTGAAGCAATACATCTTCCGGGTGCACTATATTGCCACGCTTGTCGATGCTCGCAGTTCCTGAAATATAAAATCGGTTGCGGTCTCCAAACATCAATTTGGCGCCCCGCTCGAAAGCCACTCCATAATCATCCGTCGAACTCAGGTAATCGGGAGCCTCCATATAAACAATCTGCTCTCCCTTGATTCCACCTATAGCCAAGGTATCCATCTGAACAAATACGTTCGCTTCCTTCAGGCGACCTTCAATGCCGGTACTAGCTATATAATGGGTATCTCCATTCAGCCCCAGTTCATCGAAAATGCGGTTGCGGGCCTCGACCACTCCGGCATAATGCTGGTAAATATCCTTTATGTAAATCCAAGTACGCACCACGTTCTCGACAAAGGTCATCCCATGCTCCGCCAACAACTCTCCATAGGAAGCGAAAAGAGCATTGGTCTGCGCGTAGGAGTTTTCTCCTTTCGCGATTAAGTTCGATGCATATAACAATTGATAGTTGGCGCCAGAAATCTTAATGCCGCTTTTCCAATCATCGTCGTCCCATTCTAGAACTTCCTTTTTAAAATCATTTCCCTTAATATGATAGAGGAAAAGACCCAGAGCGCCCTCTCCCAATGGTGGTTGCTGCACAATAGAAACGGCTCCTCCCCTGAGTCGTCTGTAGAGATTGGACTGCTGCAGCTCATCCTGCTGTCCGTCTATATCGCTGAGATAAAAACGCGAAAAAACGAGTGAACTTTCGGTGAGCCCGCATTCCTCATAAACACTTTCAAGTTCAACGGACAGACTTTCCAAGGACTCAGCCAAGGACAGTCCTCTTGGTGCTTCGACAGCGATAAATATCTCGCTCGCGCCCTTTTCGTTTTCGTAAACCGAAAACTGGCAGTTCTCGCTAAATTTTTCTGAGCGCAG
>JAJFLS010000010.1 GCA_021772595.1 Opitutales bacterium | reverse complement strand
CTACGCTGGGTGCGTTCTGCGAAGAGAATGAGATCCGCATCTTCAATGCGGGAGATGTGGTGCAAAGCAGTCCGGTTGATGGCGTCCACTGGGAACCGAAAGAGCATCGGAAGCTGGGGACTGCGGTATCGGAAGTCGTTCGGGGGATCCTGTGAGGGAGTTTCGAAACCGGGGATAAGCCCATAGGTGTCAACGTAAGCAAACCGTTTGGAAAGGACATCGCTCGTACCTCGCTAGATCCCTGACAAATCAGGGCGATGATCCTCGCGTTGCGAGGCGATGATTCGAAATCCACCCAGAAGGGAAAATCCTGGCGCCGCGTAGCGGCGATCATGGCCCGAGCCTAGGCGAGGGATCTAGCGAGGTACGAGCGATGTTCCCTTTATTTATTTACCTCGTTCGTTCGGTGGACGCTTGTGGGATAAATCCATTTCTGCAGCGAATTGTTGGAAACACTCTCAAGGGAGGCTGACGTCCCAGACTTTCGACCAACGGGATTGGCCTTCGGGGCCGTTGACGGTTAATACGACGACGTATTTGTCTCCCTTGGAATAAGTGTGGGTCGGGTGTTGTTCGGTGGATGTTTCGCCGTCGCCGAAATCCCAATGCCAATTCGCTATTTCGCCTTCCGATTCGTCGTGGAAGGCGACGAAGCGGCGATCTTGGTCTATGACCGTAAAATCCCAGTCGGCCTGCAGTGCGGGTCTCTGGTCCTTCTCTTGAGGCATGAGGCGGAAAGCGACCAGTTCGTCTGCTTTTCCGTACATGGTGTGCGTTCGGGATAGGTTCCAGAATCCGCTGGCGCCTTTGCTGTCGAGGTCATCGTAGTCGATGATCGCCCATGAAAGGCCGATGAGCTTGTCTTCTTCGAATTGGCTCTCGGTTGAGTGGGCTGGGCCTTGAGGAGAGGCGTGATCGTATACGGTTATGTAGAATTCGAGCGTGTAGCGTCCGCTTTCGCCGGGCTCGAAATCATAGTGACTGGCGGCGTTGGAATAGGGCAGTTCCTTGAGCCATTGCTGAGTTCCCCAGAGCATGGTCCAGGACTTGTCGCGAGCGGGGGTAAAAATGTGGTAGTTTTGGGCGTGGACGCCGTGGAGCGTGAAGAAGGCGTCCGATTCGCTTAGAACGTCGCTATTTACGCGGAATCGCTCGATCAGTGGGCCGCCGGAAAGGTCTCCGTCCACGACCAGTTCGAAGGTGTCGTTCTTGAGGCCAGGCAGCGAGAAGTCCCAATAATCGTCATAGGCTTCGTAAAGGAAATAGAGGCGATTCAGGCCCTCGACCCAGGCGACCCTAACCTTGACGTCGAGGGTCTCCGGATGAATCCCTTCGTTCTTTCCGGAATCGTCCCAGAGCTCATTCGTACCGACGATGTAGGTGTTAGGCACTTGTTCCCAGTCGGACGTATCCCCATCGATCCGCGGAATGGCATCCGCAGGAAACTGATACGCTTTGAACTCCACTCCCGCTCGATCGAGAGCATGGATGGAGGCGGAGAAGAGAAGGCTTCCGGAAAGAACGGCGAGGGGAAAACGAGTCATCATTTTGATTTTGATGACAAACGTTTCATAATGTAATCCACCATTAATCTGACAGTCTGATTTTGGAAGATTGGACGAGGCTTTTGACTTAGAGCAGAAAGGGAGGCTCGTTTGAAATTATGAAATCCCACGGATTTAGATTCTTAGCTCTACTGGGCTGTTTGGCGGTTCTGACCCAGGAGGGACTGCCCAAACAGCCCAATGTAGTGCTGATCATCACGGACGACCAGGGCTACAGTGACGTGGGCTTTAATGGGAATCCGTATCTGGATACGCCTGTGTTAGATCGATTTGCGGAAGGGGCAACCGTCTTCGACCAGTTCTATGCCTGTCCGGTGTGTTCGCCGACGCGGGCGAGTTTGATGACCGGACGCAGCGCCTTGAAGACTGGGGTGATCGATACCCAGGAAGGTCGATCGATTCTGCGGCCCAATGAAGTGACGATCGCTGAGGCGTTGAAGGAGGCGGGTTATCGGACCGGCATGTTCGGTAAATGGCATCTGGGCGATAATGCTCCGGCACGTCCGATCGATCAGGGTTTTGATTACTCGCTGACGCATGTGGGCGGCATGATCGGCGCCCCCTACAGTCCTCTGGGTCGCGACAACTATTTTGATGCACCGCTTCTTGAAAACGGAGTAGAGCGGGAGTTCGAGGGTTATTGCGTCGATGTCTTTACGGATGCGGCGGTGGATTTTATCGAGGAGAATGCGACCCGTTCGACAGGCTCAGGGCAAGTGCCTCCTTTCTTCGTGTATTGGGCTCCCAATACGCCGCACCATCCTTTGACCGTATCGGACGCTTATGCGGACCCGTATCGGAAAGCGGGCCTAAGCGAAGAGACGGCTCGCTTCTATGGGATGATCACGAATATCGACGATAACTTCGGCAGACTGTTAGGAGCCATTGAGAAAGCGGGCGAAACGGAGCATACCTTGTTCATTTTCCTCGGCGATAACGGTACGTCCAGTCTGCACAAGCAAAGCGACTTGTGGGAGAGCGGTTTGCGGGGACGAAAAACCTACGTATATGAAAACGGAATACGCGTTCCGGCGTTCATAAAGCTGCCGGGGGCGAAGGAACAAGGAAGAAGGCTCGATCAGGTGGGCTCGGTGGAAGATCTGATGCCGACGATTTTGGAAGTTTGCGAGGTGCCGTTCCCGAAATCGGTTGCTTTCGACGGTAAAAGTTTGCTGCCCTTGCTGACGGGCTCCAAGGCCGATTGGCCGGAGCGAACCTTTTATGATCAGTTTCACCGAGGGGTGGAGCCGATTAAGTACCGCAATATCGCAGTACGAAGCGGAGATTATAAACTGGTGCAGGCGGTGGGTCGAGGGATTGAGCCGTATTCTTTGGAAACGGCGAAGTTCGAGCTTTTTGATTTAAGTAGTGATCCACTGGAGACAGATGATCTCGCGAAGAGGCGTCCGGAGGTCGTTGAACGGTTGAAGAAACGCTATGACTCCTGGTTCGAGGATGCGATGGATTCTGGTTTCGAGCCCGTGCGGACTTGGGTCGGCAGCGAACGGGAGAACCCAGTCTTGCTATCGCGCCAGGATTGGAAGGGCGGTGGACTGTTCGATGGCGATAACGGCGTGTATGACCTGGATGTGAAAACTGCCGGGACCTATCGGATTACCTGCCGTTGGAGCGAGATCCTGAACGCCACGCATCCGGTGACGATGAAAATCGGAGGTAATGTATTCACTAATGAAATACTTTATGCGGAATCTGAATGTCGATTTGATGAAATCGAATTAGAAGCGGGTCCGTGCAGCTTTGAGGCCTTTGTGGAAATCGACGGGAAGCCGAATGGCTTCCGCTTTGTGGAAATAGAGAAGCTGTGACCGCCTGTTAGAGATATTGTAGATGTGACTATTGGCCTTGCGACGCGATCATCGATCGCGTCTACAATAGAAAAGCAACTAACTAGCTTATGATACGAAATGCATTTAAGATGAAACTCAAGCCGGGCTTCGAGGAGGAATACGAAAAACGGCACGATGAGATTTGGCCGGAATTGTCGGAGGAACTCTCTCGGGCGGGCGTATCCGATTACTCGATATTCCTGGATGAAGAGACGTTGACGCTCTTCGCGGTGCAAAAGTTGTCGGAAGATCATACTGCAGATCGGTTGCCGGAAACGGAGATCGTCAAAAAGTGGTGGGCTTACATGGCTGATATCATGGAAACCAATTCTGACAATTCCCCTGTATGCATTCCGCTAAAGGAAGTGTTTCATGCGGATTAGATAAGAAACCACTGATGAACCTTGCGGAAAAAACGATGAAGGAAATGAAAACGGTATTAACTCTCGTAGTCGCTGGCCTTTGGTTGTGCGGCTGCTCGAAGCAAAATGAAATGAAGAACAGCGCTGATCAAACCGCATTCGACCAAGCTTCCGAGGGGACATGGCAGGAGCTTTTTTCTGATTCCTGTACGGGCGATTGGAAGCAGCAGTGGTTTCTGGATGGTGAGGTCGGGAAGGTGACGACCGGCTCGGGAGGCATGACGCTAACCGCCGGGCCGGAGTTTTTGAACGATGCTCACCACATGGTCCTTTGGACGAATGCTTCGTTCGAAGGCGATCTGAAAATTGAATACGACTACACGCGCCTCGATTCTGAAACGAACTGCGTGAACATCCTCTATATTCAAGCGACGGGCAGTGGAGAGGCTCCGTATTCGGAGGACATTACAGAGTGGAGTGAGCTACGGCGCGTTCCGGCCATGCGCATGTATTTCGATCACATGAATCTTTATCACATCAGTTACGCCGCGTTTCCGAATGATGAAGATACGACCCAGTACATTCGAGCGAGAAGGTATATGCCGAATGCGACCGGTCTGGAAGGGTCGGACCTAGAACCGGACTACTTCCCAGAAGGGCTTTTCGAAACGGGTGTGCCGCACAAGATTACGGTGATCAAACGGGGTCGGGAGGTTCTGATGCGTATCCAAAATGCGGAACAGGATTATTATTGTCATATGACGAACCCGAACTTGCCCACGGTGTTGGAGGGGCGTGTTGGGCTGCGGCACATGTTTACGCGTTCGGCACGTTACAAGAACTTCAGGATCAGCGCGGCGCCTTAAGCAGTGCCGCTTATTTCCACGCCGCATGCGCGTCGTAGTTACGTCGTGAATACGGCGTGGATCTCCCGCTAATACGATTTCCGATAGTTCAGCGGCGATAGGCTGGTGCGTTGCTTGAAGAAACGGGAGAAGTAGAAGCTGGAGTCGAAACCAGTTTCTTCTGAAATCCGCTGCACGCTGAGTGAGGTATTGGTCAAGAGGCTCTGGGCTTTGCGGATGCGTATTTCGAGTAGGTATTGATTGGGGGACAGTCCGGTGTGCTGCTTGAAAAGGCGGCGGAAGGAGGAGTAACTAATCCCGTTGTCAGTGGCGTGTTTATTAAAATCGAATTTCTGGCCTGGCGCGTCGTTCAGAACGCAGCAGGTCTCTCTCAATAGTCTCTCGTTGTGGGGAGAGCGTAAGGTTTCGCCTTGGGAAAGCGTCTGGACGCGGGCGAGGATTTCTATCGTTTTGGCGGCGATGATCTGACGGAAGCCGAAACCTTCGTGGCGGGTCAGGTCGCAGACGTCCGCGAAAAGGCCGCTGAGGTCGGAGTTCATCCCGAGTTGAATGACGGGCTGCTTATGATCGAAGAACTCGTTCATGAGTCGGTCTGCGTGATCTCCTGCAAAGCCGATCCAGTGTTCGTCCCAGCCCGTTTGCGAATTAGGCTGGTAGCGATGGCGGATGCCAGGGAAGAGAAAGAAGGCGGAACCGGCTTTGATCGGCTGGTCGCCGCTAGCTTCTGACCAGAAACTCCCTTCGCCTCGGGTGATGTAGACTATTTGGTATTCCGCTAAAATACGCCCGGAGCTCGAATTGAATTCGTAGCTATCGGGATGTTCTCCCGGCGGATATTCCTTTCCGGCCGGAATCTGGGTGAAGCCGAGGTCCGTGATGGAGAGGCCCCAGCGTTTCGCTTCGTCGCTGGCGGGGATGTAGCGATTGAAGGCCTTGAGCGGTGAGCGGTCGTTCATGGTTGAGAGTCTAGGGGGTCCGAAGGCAATAGGCAAGGATGCCTTGGTCAGAATCTACATATTTATGATCAAAAGTGCTATTCCCCGTTTAGGTTTCAGGTGCTAGTATTGGGATTTTAATGATAAGGATTTCGTTAAATGGAGAATTCGTAGAAAGTAGGATAGGCTTCCAGCCTGTTTCTTCACAGGCAAGATGCCTGTGCTACGTTTCGTTTTGAATGAGCCGCTGCTCTGCTCATTCGCCAAAGTAGGCTTCTTGATTTCTCCCTCCGCACAAAAAGGTTAAAAAATACTCTTGGACGCTGAATGGAACCTTGCGTCATTTCTGAAAAAGTTGACTGTCAGATTCGCTTCGTGTTGTGAGGCTCTCAAAAATGATTACCCGTTATAATTTCTAATGCTCGTACCCCCTTTCGAACTGTTTTGAACGACCACATCCTGGAATTAAGAGGGGTAAGTAAACGCTACCCTGGCGTATTGGCTTTGGGGGGCTGCAGCTTTGATCTGCGTCTCGGAGAGGTGCATGCCATCGTGGGGGAAAACGGGGCCGGCAAATCCACTTTGATTAAAATCGCGACGGGCGTGCAGCAGCCGACCGACGGTGAAATCCGCTACGAAGGAGAGAGGGTCGTCTGGCGCAATCCGCAGGAGGCGATCCAGCGAGGCGTTGCGGCGGTTTATCAGGATCCGGCGACTTTCCCGGATCTGAGCGTGGCCGAAAACATTTTCATGAATCATCAGCCGCACAGTGCGGTTTCCCGGCGTATCCACTGGGGGGAGCTGCACGAGCGTACGCGGGACTTGTTGCGGTCTCTCAACTCGGGGATTGATCCGCGGGCTAGCCTCGGTCGTTTGTCGGCCGCAGAAAGGCAGTTGGTCGAAATCGCCAAGGCGCTATCGGTCAATGCGAAGGTGTTGATTCTGGATGAGCCGACCTCCACCTTGAGTCGTTCCGAGTCGGACGAGTTGTTCCGCATCATCGGCGACATGCGGGCTAAGGGCGTAGGTATTGTATTCATTTCTCACCGCTTGGATGATATTTTCAACATTGCGGATCGAGTGACCGCTTTGCGCGACGGCGTTCATGTGGGAACGGAGGACATCGGCAATATCGATCACGACAAGCTGGTCCAGATGATGGTGGGGCGTGAGGTGAAGAACCTTTTTCCTAAAATCGAAACGACGCCGGGCAAAGAGATGCTGCGGGTGAAGAAGCTCAGTCGGAAGGGCGAGTTCGAGGAGATATCGTTTTGCCTGCGCGAGGGAGAGATAATGGGGTTGTACGGATTGATTGGTGCGGGGCGCACGGAATTGGCCAAATGTATTTTCGGTATGACGCGAGCGGACTCTGGGCGGCTATTTCTAGGTGACCAAGAGGCGACTCTCAAGGATCCCCGCGCCGCCATCTCGGCGGGCATCGCGTATATCCCTGAGGATCGAGATGAAGAAGGTATCATCTTGGACATGGACGTTCGGGAAAATATAACACTGCCGCTACTCGAAACCTGCAGCCGTTTGGGTTGGCTGAACCATGAGTTAGAAACGCAAACCGCGACGAAGTACGCCGATGCATTGGCGGTTAAATCGTCGGGTCTGGACCAGAAAGTCGGCGGGCTGTCCGGGGGCAATAAGCAAAAAGTGTCGCTTGCGAAGTGGTTGGCTTCGCATTGCAGGATTTTGATCCTGGATGAGCCGACCAAGGGAATCGATGTCGCGGCAAAGGCCGCCGTTCACCAATTGATCAGCGAGTTCGCGAGCAAAGGATATAGCATCCTTATGATATCGTCCGATTTGCCTGAGATTCTCGGCATGGCGGATCGGGTTTTGGTGATGCACGAAGGCGTGCTCAAGGGCGAATTCGATCGCGAGGGATTGACGGAAGAGAAAATCTTGTCGGAGGCGCTCAGTGGATAAGGCATCGCAATCGCAATCCGGTGACGGGTTTTTTCAACGACTGATGCGGGCCCGCGAGATCGGCATCGCTGTATTGCTGGCTCTCCTGGTAGTGATTATGTCGGTACGCAATCCGGCGTTTCTCGAGATTGGAAACCTCTTCGATATCGGGATGGATAGTTCCGTGCTGATATTGGTGGCGATCGGTATGATGCTGGTGATACTGACCGGGTGCATCGATATTTCCGTGGGATCGATTATGGCGCTTTCCGGCATGGTGGTGGCCCTGATCCTGATGGATTTTCCGTGGATCCCGACGCCGGTGGCCCTATTGCTGGGGGCGGGGATTGGCGCTGTGGCAGGAGCGGTGAACGGGGGATTAGTCGTTTGGGGCAAGGTTTCGCCGGTCATTTCTACGCTGGGAACGATGAGCGTTTTCAGGGGCCTGACCTTTATGCTTTGCTACGCCTTTAACGAGGGACGTTCGGTCAGCGCCGACAAGCTTCCGTTTGGGTTCAAGGAGTTTACCCGCGTCGAGCTTTTTTCAATACCGAATCTGCTGTGGATCGCGGCTGCTACTTTCGTGGGCTTCTATTATTTTCTGAACCACACCATGATGGGTCGAAAGATCTACGCTTTGGGCAGCAATCGCGATGCGGCTAGGATGGTCGGGATCGACGTCGATAAGATGACCTTTTTCGTTTATCTCTTGTCGGGTGCTCTGGCGGGTGCGGGTGGTGTCCTGTGGGCTTCGCGTTATTCGGCGGCGGAGAGTTCCGCGGCGATGGGATTCGAATTTCTCGCCATCACGGCTGTGGTGCTTGGCGGCGTCAAAATCACGGGCGGCTCCGGGTCGATTCGAGGCGTGCTTCTCGGCGCACTGTTGATTGGCGTCATCGCGAACGCGCTGAATCTCGCTCGAGTATCGCCGTTCTGGAAGCTCGCCATGAATGGCGGTATCATTCTCGCTGCGGTGATAGTGGACAAAGCACT
>JAJFLS010000090.1 GCA_021772595.1 Opitutales bacterium | reverse complement strand
TACGACGATTGCCGAGGCGTTAAAGCCGCTGGATTACGACAGCGTTTTTATTGGGAAATGGCATTTGGGATCGGGAGAATATTATCCTGACAAGCAAGGGTATGACGAAGTGTATGGCGTGAGCCCGTGGGGACATCCTGGCAGTTACTATCCGCCTTACTGGAAAACGCAGAGCCCTTACAGCGGAGAAGAAGGAAATCGCTATCTGACGGATCGAACGGGAGATGATGCGGTTGCCTATTTGAACAATCGCAGCCACGGTAGCGGCTCCAGGCCCTTTTATATGCACCTGTCGTTTTACGGCGTTCATTCTCCGGTGATTGGTCGGAAAGACAGAGTGGAAAAGCATCTCCAATCCGGGTTAGGCGAGCGAATTGCGAACTACGCTGCCATGGTGGAAACGGTGGACGAGAATATCGGTCGCGTATTGGACGCGCTAGAGGCGACGGGAGAGGCCGATAATACCTTGGTCGTGTTTCTTTCCGACCAGGGAAGTCTTCATGGAAACAAGCCGTTGCGGGGTTCGAAAATTGGACCTGAGGCACTTTACGAAGGAAGCGGTCGCGTGCCGATGGTCGCTCGCTGGCCGGGAATGATCAAGCCGGGCAGCCGATGCGACGGTCTGGTTTTGTCCACCGACATTTGGTCCACTTTGGTGGAGGTCGGCGGGGGCGAGCCGTTTGGTCCTGCGGCTTTGGATGGGATCAGCTTGGTTTCCGCGTTCGCCGGGGACTCGATCAGCCGGTCGCGGGTTATCCTGGCCCGAAACTATGAGGAGCAGTTTGCTGCGGTGATCGGCGAAACCTGGAAGATGATCGCTCATGTGAATGGAAAGCGGGAGCTGTATCATCTCGGTAACGATCCCTATGAGACTGACGATGTCTCGATGCGACACCCTGAAAAAGTGTCGGAACTGAATCGGGCGCTTCACGATTGGCAAGAAAGTTTGTCTTATTTTCCGAAACCGGCAGAAAGAACTGAGTAAGCGAAACGACCCCGTGTTCTCGCGCCCAAACCCGAACGTGCCCCATGAAACTATTTCGAATCTTGTTCGCTAGCCTACTGCTCGCGGTGTCACTCTCAAGAGCCGAGCGGCCAAACATCGTTATTATGCTAGCGGACGACGCGGGGTATTCGGATTTCGGATGCTTCGGCGGCAAGGCCAAGACGCCGAATATCGATCAATTGGCGAGCGACGGACTTCGCTTGACCGATTTCCATGCCGCGGCGCCGAATTGCTC
This sequence comes from Opitutales bacterium, assembly GCA_021772595.1. Taxonomy (GTDB): domain Bacteria; phylum Verrucomicrobiota; class Verrucomicrobiia; order Opitutales; family Opitutaceae; genus Pelagisphaera. The sequence goes on along the minus strand of JAJFLS010000090.1, from coordinate 5,956 downwards.
GCCGAGCCGGACGGGTTTGATGACCGGGCGTTATCCGTCGCGCGTGGGCATGTACAGCTACATGCCAGAGCTGAAGGAGGGGCTGCACCCGATGCACATGCCTGGCTCGGAAGTGACCTTGGCCGAACTCCTGAAAGCGGAAGGCTATCAGACTGGTCACGTGGGCAAGTGGCATTTGAGCAAGCTAAACTCGATCCATCCGCAGCCGATCGATCAAGGTTTCGACTATTCGTTTGGGACTTCCAACAACGCGATCCCGTCTCACCTCAACCCGATCAATTTCGTACGCAACGGAAAGGCTCTCGGAAAAGTCGAAGGCTATTCCTGCCAAATCGTAGTCGATGAGGCAATACAATGGATGGAAGCTGCCGACAAGGAGGATCCTTTCTTCTTGTATGTGGCTTTCCACGAGCCCCACGCCAAAATCGCATCGCCTCCGGAATTGGTGGCTCAGTACCACGAGGAGAACGCGTCGCGGAATAACTACCTAGCGAATATCCACAATCTGGATATCGCCGCCGGGAGATTGCTCGAAGCGCTGGACGAGCAAGGCCATCGCGAGAATACGATCGTCGTTTTCGCCTCGGACAACGGTTCGCTTCACGACGATAGCAACGGCGGCTTTCGCGGACAGAAATCGATGCTTTACGAAGGCGGCATTCGCGAGCCGGGGGTCATTCGCTGGCCGGCGAAAATCGAGGCGGGCCAGACGAGCGACGCCACGCTGAACTTCGTGGATCTGCTGCCGACCTTGTGCTCGATCACGGGAACCGATCCGCCGCTGGACCGGACGCTGGACGGAGTGGATTTCAGCCCGCTGCTTTTCGGCGAGGATTGGCGTCGCGACCAGCCGTTGTATTGGTTTTTCTATCGATCGATTGCTGGATCGGGCCAGCGGGCGCAGGGCATGACAGCGAAGATGCCGGCCGGGGCCTTCCGAAAAGGTGACTGGCTGTTGATCGGTTATCTGGAGCACGAGAATATGCCGACTTCGCACGCAATGGTGCCGTCCGATATGGATTTCATCCGGGAGGCGACCTGGGAGCGTTTCGAGCTGTATAATCTTCGAAGCGACCGCGCCCAGACGCGCGACGTCGCCAAGCAGAATCCGGAACTGCTGACCCGTTTGTCTCGCGAAATGGAAACGCTACACACGTCGATGGTCGCGGAGGCTCCTTATTGGAAGTGGGAGGATTAGCGATATTCTCGGCAAGTCAGTTGTCGGAAAATGTCTGAGATTCCGCGATTGGGCGTAATGGTTAAGGTCGGCCCATTCTAAATTGGATCGACTTGCCCGCTCGGCGCTTTATTTCTGACTCTCTCAATTAATCAACCCTTAGTACCTATCATGATTTTGCGAATCGTTTCCTTTGTATTAGCTAGCTTCCTGTCGCTGACCGCATTCGCCCAAAGCGGCTCGGGCCCGGAATGGATCAACGTTGCCGAAGCCGACAAAACGCTCATGGGCGACTATATCGGAGAGTGGCAGAACCCGCCCGAAAAAAGCTACCAGATAATCAATCCTCGGCTTTCTGCCCAGGTGATCAACGTCGACGAAGGACGCTACCATCTACGCTTCGTCCAGGACCTCAATCATCGCGCGGAAATTTACTACTCCGGCGACGCGGCGCTCAAAGGCGACGCGATTGTGGCGAAAGATGGTCATTGGGACATCCGCGTCACGAAGACAGGGCTCTCCGGAAGGGGTGCGATCGGCGGCAAAGTATCCGAGTTTTCTCTCAAGCGCGTTAAGCGCGTCTCCCCGACGATGGGAGCGAAACCGCCCAAAGAAGCGATCGTCTTGTTCGACGGCGGCGATTTCGACGAATGGCAGCACGATGATGGCCGCGCCGTCACCTGGACGCTCCTCGGAAACGGAGCGACGGAGATCAATCCCAAGTCCGCGAACAAGGACGCGGATCCCGTCATCGGCGGCGGCATCCGCACCAAGCGGACATTCAAGGACGTGCGGTACCACATGGAGTTTCGCTATCCCGTCGAGCCCGGCAAAAGCGGTCAAGGCCGCGGAAACAGCGGGCTGTTTTTCCAAGGCTACGAAGTGCAGGTGCTCAACAGCTACGGACTTGAAGGCCTGTGGAACGAGCTCGGCGCGCTCTACAAGCATTCGCCGCCGAAAGTGAACGCGGCCCGCCCTCCGATGCAGTGGCAGACTTACGACGTGACCTATCGCGCTCCGGTTTTCGAAAATGGCGAACTGAAAGCGAACGCTCGCATAACGGTCATCCTGAATGGAACGGTCGTGCAGAAAAACGAATCGCTCCACCACCAGACTTCCCATACTCAAGCGGATCGTGATGACCCGGCACCCGGCGATCCCAAGCCGATCTCTCTGCAAGACCATTCGAACCGTATCCAGTTTCGCAATATCTGGATAAAGGAGCTTTAGCTGTTTCGAATAGTAGGGCTGATTATCCTAGTCAGCCGAAGAAGAGCGAAAAACTGCGGCTGCTTAGGGATAAGCAGCCCTACCATCGAGAGGGATACAAGCAGATTTCCGTCGAAAATTGTCCTTGCGTTGAACGAGGTCAGGCCCTCTTTGTGGAAGGCGGTTGAGATTCCTATTGAATCTCCTCCAAGTTCTTTCAATCACAATTTCGTCCGCAGATAACAGGAAACGCCGTGAGATTCGGCGACAGTCGCGCTGAGGTATGGAGCAAACAATCGCTCCGAGTCCTATCGCTGGCTGCGGATATGATGCCGTCGATTAGCCTCCGCGATTCGATTAGCGCTCGTCGCGTAAACGGGTGGTATGGAGCAATTCGAGCTTCTTGAGCGCTTCCAAGATGAAGTGCGCAGCAGTCTAGTCGAGTTGTCTGTATAGATGTTTACGCTACAAAATTTGTACAACAAACATCATGACAACTCAAAGCAGGACTAGACCAAATTCAAAATCGATTCGCCGCTTCGTTGCAGGCGTATCGATCCTTTCAGTTTTCTTGTCGATGCCAGATTCTCTGGGCGAAGACGCATTGGAGCTGGAGACGTACATCGTTGGAGCTACTCGCACCCCGCGAGCCGCGGACACGTTGGGAGTGACCGCCGAGTCATTGCTGGGTAGCGAGATCGATGAAGGAATGTATCGAGATATGCGGCACGCTCTTTTCAACTTGAATGGCGTCTACTCGCAGAGCGACGAGGCTTTGGGATCTAGCGCGGATATCATGATCCGGGGGAATTCGGGATCGCGCGTGCTCAGCTTGGTGGATGGCGTGAAGACGAACTCGTCGATCTTCTCGCAGGGCCGCTTTATGGCCGGAGCCAGTGCGTTCAACCTTGATCGAGTTGAGGTGATTCGAGGAGCGCAAAGCACGTTGTACGGATCGAGCGCGATCGGGGGAGTCATTCTTCTGGAAACGCGACGAGGGCAAGGGGCTCCTAGCTACTTGCTGACGAGCGAAGCGGGGTCGTTCAATTCCTACTTGGGCGCGTTGCAAGGACAGGGCGAAGCGGGCGACCTTGACTATTCGTTTCATGTGGCGAACCAAGAGAGCGATAACGAACTTGCCGACAACGAAGGGAAAATGAAGAGCTATTCGTTTCGCTTCGACTACGATCTGAACGAAAGCGTCACGGTCGGTGTGGCTTCACGAGGAGAGTTCACGGATTTCGCGAACCCAGTCGGCGACTTGACGCCGCCTCCATCGTCGCGGACGCAGAGCGATTCGATTGCGCTGAGCGCTTACCTTGAGGCTGAGCGGGAGAATTGGAAGCAGACCTTCACTCTGTCCTTGCTGGACGAATACTACCGTCAAACCGGTTTTCTCTATATCGGAGACGCGGCGAACTATGCAGTGGACTGGGAGAATGTCGTGGACTTGTCTAACGCGGTGAGGCTCGTAGCGGGTTCGACCTGGGAGCTTCAAGAGGGGAACGACAACTCGTTCGAGGAGAGCGAGGGAGAGAGCTGGGCGTTTTTCACACAGGCGGAAGTCCAAGCGAGCGAAGACGTGAACTTCGTCCTCGGAGCGCGGCATGACGACTACGAATTCGCCGGCTCCAAAACGACTTGGCGAGCGAATGGCTCTTGGATGCTGCCGTCCAAAACGAAACTGCGGGCTGCGGTTGGAACGGCCTTTCGGGCGCCGAATTTCTTTCGACTGTTTTCGACCTCAGGTTTTGCGCTGGGCAACCCGAATCTCCAGCCGGAGGAAAGCGAAAGCTGGGAAGTGGGATTCGATCAGTATTTGGATGTTGGAGGCGCTTCGTTTGGGCTGACCTATTTTCGCAACGACATTGATGATTTAGTTATCTGGCTGCCGACAACAGGCTTTGACGGCACCTACACGAACCGGGATACTGCGGAGAGCTACGGTACGGAGGCGTATGTGAATTTTCAATTGTCGGAGCGTTGGTTCGCGAACTTGGCGTATACTTGGACCGAATCGTCATCGACGAATATCGCATTCGGTTCGACCTCCCGAACGCCGGGAGTGCCGAGGCATCAGATTAGTTTCGTAAACGATTTTCGGGTCGATGAAAAGTGGTCAATCGGAGCGAGCGCCAACTATATTGTCGGGCGAGAAACCTTCGGGAGTGTCGATCTCGATAATTACCTGCTGGTTCGATTTCATTCTCGGTATCGCTTCTCCGATGCCCTGTCGTTTACGGCTCGGATCGAGAATGCGTTGGATGAAGATTATTCCGCGACCGTATCGAGCTTTTCCGGACGGCTTCCCGCTCGGGGATTCGCCGTATTTGGGGGCGTTGAATTTGACTTTTAGTTAGGGGTGATGGAGAGTGTTTGATAAATTGAATTTAGGTAGGGACCGACTGCCAGGCAGTCCGCGTCTGTTGAGTTTTGCTTGGGCTATGCGGACCGCCTGGCAGTCGGTCCCTACCTGCTTCGTGGTTTTGGGCCTAGCGGCAAATCTGGTTTATGGGGAGCGAACTTCCGTATCCTATGCCGAGAATTTCAGTATCGAACATTTTGACACGCATAAGCTTTTGACGGTGCGGAATATGTGGCGTGGTTCGAACGACCAAGCGTTCGTGTACGCGTTGGTTCCGAAGGGAGTGGAAGTTCCAAAGCTCCCGGAGGAAGCTCAGCTCATTCGCACTCCCGTCGATCGAGTGTCGATCTTCGAGACAGTGTACTTGGGACATTTTCAGGCGTTGGACCTTTATGAGCGTTTGGTAGGATTGGCTCACTTTAATCTGACGAGCGATGTGAAAGCCAGAGCGCAGGTGGAAAACGGTTACACCAAGCGAATTCAGACCGGTAGCTCGGTAGACATCGAAACATTGATGCTGCTGCGATCAGATGTCGTCTTCACGAGCGCGATGGGAGATCCGCAGTTCGATGTTCATCCTCAGCTACTACGCGGGAAGCAGCCAGTGGTGGTGACTGCTGGTTACATGGAGGCTCACCCGTTGGGGCGCTCCGAATGGATCAAATTCACGGCGGCGTTTTTCGACAAGGAGGATGAGGCGGCAGTGATTTTCGATCGCATTGCGCGACGATACCTGGAGCTGGCGAAGCTTGCGAAGACTGCGGGCAGTCGACCAATCGTATTCGCGAACGCTCCGTTCGGCGGCGTTTGGCATGTGCCGGGAGGGCAGAGCTACACGGCCCGGGCGATCGCGGATGCAGGCGGAGAGTATATCTTTTCCGATGATCGTTCAATGGGAGGAGTTCCGAAGGATTTCGAGAGCGTGTACTTCAAGGCGGCTGACGCGGATATTTGGATACATCCAGGTACGCCTCGTACGCTTGCGGGGATGTTGAGCATGGATGAGCGTTTCAGCCGGTTTAAGGCGTTCGGCGAGGGAGCGATTTATAACAACACTCGTCAGATCAGGCAAGGCGGGGGAAATGAAATTTGGGAACGAGGCGTTTTGCATCCGGAGGAAACTCTTGCGGATCTCATCGCGATCTTCCATCCAGAACTGTTGCCGGATCATTCGCTGGTGTACTATGAGCAGCTTAAATAGGAGG
>JAJFLS010000089.1 GCA_021772595.1 Opitutales bacterium | reverse complement strand
GCTACGATGGACACGGTCGCTTCGTTGAGGTGTCGCTTCGCTCGGTAGTGGCCTAAAACCACTTTTCAAACTTCTTAAATCTACTACCTAAAAACCTAAATCCCTACAGACGAAACGATCTTCTTCCAAGCAATCTTCTCCCTGTGGTTGGATATCGCGGGTTCTACTTCGCGGCTTTGCGGCTTCGCGTGAGTCGGATTTTCGGAACGACGCAGTCGTCCCGCTACGGAGAGGGATTGAGGAAGAGTGAAAAGTGAATGGTGAAGGGCGAAATGTTTTTAGCCGCAAAAAGGCGCAAAAAACGCAAAAAGATCTAGCTAACTCAGCCTTCTAATTCTTGTGCATTTGTTATTCTCGCTCCGCTTCGTTGAGGTGTCACTCCGTTCGGTAGCGCTTTATTGTGGCCCAAAACTACTCATTAAAATTCTCAAGCCTATCATCTGAAAACCTAAACACCTAGAACCTAAACACTACCTTCTCCCTCTAGTTGAATATCGATTGATTTACTTCGCGTCTTTGCGACTTCGCGTGAGTTGGATTTAGGATTTTTGGATTTCGGAATCCTGCTCCCGGTTTCGGGATCCTGCTTCCGCAAGGCGGAATCCCTGTTGAAACAGTGTGTTTCGATGGCTCAGGCTGGAGCACTGAGCTACTTTCTTAAGCCCATAACCAAGAACCCATCACTTAAAAACCTAAACCCCCTACAGCCTTGCAACCTTCTCTTCGCTTTCACCGAGTAGCGTTTCGACTTGGCGGCGGAGGGTGTCGGCGCTGGTTAGGCCGGTGTAGCGTTGCTGGATTTTCCCTTCCTGATCGAGGATGACGATCGTTGGGATGTAGCGTATGGGGCCGAAAGCGCTTTCCAGGCTCTGGTTGTTGCGAGTGATGTCGTAGTTGATGCCGTGGGAGGTAACGAAGGTGTCGATCTTCTTGGAAGGCTGATCGAGCGAAATTCCGATGATGTCTACGTCGCTTTCGGGGAAATCCTCTCGAAGGGCGATGAGCGATGGGATTTCTTCGATGCAGGGCGCGCACCAGGTGGCCCAATAGACGAGCACGCACACTTTGCCTTGGGATGCCATGCCGCCGACTTCTTGTCCTGCCAGATTTTGGGCGGTCCATGCTGGAACGCCTTTCGTTCCAACGACTTCGGCCGTGTTTTCTGACGCGCTCGATTCATCGGACGGGCCAAGCACCAAGTCGCTCACGACGCACATCGGGCATTGGTCAGTGCCGAGGCTGATTCCAAAGTAGGCTGCGAAGAACCCAATCAAGATGAGTGTGGACCAATTGCGTTTTAGAAAATCCATGGAGAATGAGAGTAACGACTGTGTTTCCTTCCTGCTTAACGACTGTTGACCCAGGGTGATTTCAAGGAAGCGTTAATGGAAGAAAGAATATCGCGAACGATGAGTTTCACCCGTAGATTATCTGCGATCTGGATAATTGGACAAGTCATTACCCGCAGATTATCCAGATGGATAAAGGTAGGGCTGTTTTTTTGCCCACGGATGACATGGATATACACGGATGATTGATGATTTGGTGACGCTTCGAGGGTTGATACGGGTAGGGAGGACCGATTCGGTCCTCCGTGCTTAGGAGGTTTTTGGAGGACTGAGCCAGTCCTCCCTACCAATCAATTTCTGCGCGTTTTGCGCTTTTTTGCGGCTATCAAATCCGGTGGTCGGAACGACGCAGTCGCTCCGCTACGAGAGACGTGGTCCCGCTGAGCGCATACGCGTCAACTTATCGCTTATCCCATGTGTAGGAGCCTGCTTGCAGGCGATTTTCGTCGCTCATTGCCCATGGAAGAATCGCCTGCAAGCAGGCTCCTACAATCGGCCAATCCTCGATTTCCACTTAAGTTGACGCGTATGCGCTGAGCGGGACGACGTAGCTACGCCGGGGCTCCGGCGTGGAAAATGCGAGCTCTCCTCGCCATCCGTGAAAATCCGTGTGATCCGTGGGCGAAATTCTAAAGCGAATCGCTGGGCGAGCCGTAGAGGGGGGCGAAGTTTTCTTTGCGGGACCAGCCTTGTTCGCCGTTGGGGAGCTCGACTTTGAGCCAGCCGAGGTATCGTTTGGTGATGAGACAGATCGATCCTTCGGGGAGCGCGGATTCGATTTGCTCGACTTCCAGATCGGTCGGAACGCTTTTGAGCTGGTCGGCGGTTATGACGGTGACGGCATCGGGATTCGCGAGGAGGCCGTATTCCCGGCGGGCCCAGTCGGATCCGAATACGGACGCAACCGCTAGCAAGCCGACGATCGCGAGGGCGAAACGAAGGCGCTTCACGCTCGGGAAATAGGCGAAGGCCACCCAAGCGGAAAAGGCGACGCCGGCGATTATCATGGAGAGATACGCGGCGCGTTCCCATTGGGCGGGCGTGAGCAGGGAGATGTAGGCCATCATCCCGTCGCCTTTGACGAGCCGGGCGAGAGTCGGGTAGTAGCTGCCGCTTTTGTTGAGAGCGACTTTGAGATTCCACTTGAGCTCGGGGGAATTCGTTTCGAGCAGAAATGCGGAGGTCCAGTAGGCGACGGCTTCACCCCAATTTTCCTGTTGGGCGGCGGCGAGTCCGATGTTGTGTCGGATAGTCCAATTTTGCGGGTCCGCTTCGAGGGCGGTTTTCCAAGACGATTCGGCTTTGTCGAAAGCGGCTCCATCGTAGTAGCCGAGCCCGTCTTCGCCGATGCTATCTGATAGCGAGAAAATCACGAGCCCGACCGCGAAGGCGGCGAACCAGGCTTTGGTCGAGAAAAGCTGTTTGATGGAGATTCCCGGCTGGCGGACCAGTCGCAGGCTGCTTCGCAGTTCGGCTTGCCATTCCTTGAAGGAAGGGGCGCGTTTTCCGAAAAGGATTCTGTCGGAAATCTGCCAGAGCGATTTCCAGCTTTCGGCTTGATCTGTATCCGTTTTTACAGATACGGCAGATTTGACGTCCTCGGCGGAAGGTTCTTCGGCGTCGATTTCCCAGTAGCGTTTCGCGGCGGATCTCCAGGAAAGCTGGGCGGCGCGGGTTTGAGCTTCGGAATCGTCCAGGGCCATGGAGACGGCTTTGAGCTCCTTGAAGGCGCGGCGGCGCGGTTTGTTCGGATCGAATGCGACCGAGCGTATCAAGGCGATCAATACCCAGAGTATCGCGGGAGCGACAAACGAGAGCGCGAGGTAGGCCAGTTTAATCGAACCAACGGGAACGAGAGAGGTCGAATCGCCCGAGGTCGGAGCACTGAGCATTTCAACGGGTTTGGATAGCAAATTGATTCCGCGCGGGTCGAATTCGAACTCGGGCACGACCTGAGTCGGGGCGGGCTCGTCGGTTGCGGGAGGCGTCGCGGCTTGGGGATCGTCTTGGATGCTCTGGAGGACGAGCGGGTTCACGACGATGAGTTTCTCGGGAATGCTTTTCGTTTCGTAGCGATCGGTTTTCGGATTGAAATAGCTGAACTCGACCGGGCCGAACTTGAACTCGCCGTCCCTGGTCGGAATGAGGACGATGTCTTCGGATAGACTGCCTTCGAAGGGCGAATCCTCGGAGATTTCCTTCTTGATGTCCGGCTGAATGGAGCGGAAACTCGTGGAGACATTGCGGGGATTGAGACCGATGCCTTGCGGCCAATTTCCGGTTCCGCTGAGTTTCAGGGTCCAGGTGATCGGTTCGCCCACTTGCACGATTTCGGGGACGACGGTGGACTCGAATTGGAACTGTCCGACGGCGCCGCTAAAGGAGAGAGGCTCGCCGGTAGGGAGAGGTTTGATGTCGAGCTGGAGGGTATCGGAGGCGATGTTGTAGTTGTCGACAACGGGATCGTCGAAAATGAATCCGCGGCGACGTCCCACGACCATGGATACGGTCTGGTTGACTTTCGGTAGTTTGATCGAGCCGTCTCGCGTTGCCATGGCGGGCGTCTCGAAAAGTAGGCCCGAGTACTTGTGATTCCGGATACTGAATTCAGTTTGCCGATTGCTTTCGAAGCCCTTGGTCACGATCCCGACGGGGCTCCATTGCGGTAGGGAAACGTCATTCAAACGATTCACGTAATCCTGGCGAAACCCGATGATGTATCGAAGATTGAAAATCTGTCCTTCGTAGATGGAGGGCTCGATGGCGCTCAATTCGCTCTTGAAGATGTCTTCGGGCTTCATGCCGGTGTTGCCGACAGTGGCTTCGACGACTTGGTAATTCGCGGCGGGCACGGTAAGAGCGCCTTTGTCTGTATTGACGGTGAATGAAGGGACACTTACGCTGCTCCCGCTGGTGGGCGAGGCTTGGTATTGGATGATCAGTTTCTGAACGACTCGAGAGTTGAAGATGTTCATCGAAGTGCTTTGGCCCACGCGTGTGAAGTCGGCGCCGGGGATGTCTGGCAGATCGACGTTGCCGGCGGGCGAGCAGCCTTCGAAGTGGAGCTGGAGTCGGTTTGCTTTGCCCTGCTGGAGTGTGCCGGACGCGGGAGTCCAGTAGACTTGTTGGGCTGATGCCAACGCGATCAGGATGGAAAGCGATAGACCGAGAAGGGTGACGGTTTTCATGAATGGGCGGTTCATTACCAATCTTTCTGAAGTGGTTTCGGAGCGGGGGCGTCTTCGTCTTGCTCCGCTTGTTGGAGGAGCATGTGGAGAGCGCCGGGCTTGTCTTGCTGTTTGATTTGCTCGAGTTGCTGGAGGGTCATCGCTTGCTTTGCGGATCGGATGGGCTTCTGGTTTTGAGTGCCTCCGACCTGGGTTTGCTCTTCCTTTTTCGGTTCGCGTTCCTTGTCTAGTTCGGGCGTCTCCTCGGGCGTATCCATATCTCCGAGATTTTGCTGGTTTTGCGGCTGCTGGTTTTCGGAATCTTGGCCTTCCTGCGAGTCTTGGGATTGGTTCTCCTGATCGCCGTTTTGATTTTGCTGCTCTTGGGAGTCTTGGTCCTCGCCGTCCTGCTGATCTTGATTCTGTTCCTGGTCTTGCTCTTCGGAACCTTCGCTCTCGCTTTGCTCGGAATTCTGGTCGCCGGATTCGCCTTCCTGGTTTTGGTTTTCCGAGTTCTCTTGATCCTCCTGGTTTTGCTCGTCCGATTGTTGATCGTCTTGCTGTTGTTGCTGGTCTTCGGGCGGCTTTTCGAGGAGCTTTTCCAGTTCGGTTCGAAGCGTCTCCCAGTCGGTTTGAAGCGAGTCGATCGCCTCGCCTGCATCGACTGCGTGGATACCATCCCAGATAGACTCGTCAGGAATGCGTTGTTGCTGCTGCATGGCCGCTTGACCGAGCTGAAGCGTCATTTGAGCGATTTGCTCGTAGTCGACTGCTTCGCGTTCGTCCTTTTCCGCGATCGAACCGATGAACTCGCCGAGGTTCGGTCCTTCTTGAGGCGGGTTCTCGGCCGGCGTGCCGGGGATGTTGGTTTGAGCGTGGAGGGTGGCGGAGAGGAAGGCGCAGATTGCAGCGAATAATCGGAACGACGCAGTCGTTCCGCTACACGAAATGGAATATAAGTGATGATGCTTCATCCGGTGGTCGCCTTTCTGGGTTGAATGACTCGGGGCTTTGGCGTGAAGGGAAATTCTCGATACAGGGAAATCAAAATCAAAAGCAAGCCGGGCGAGAGGAAAATCTGGTAGCGCTCGATGTGGATGGATTGCTCGGAGGTTCCGGTCACGCCGGTTTTTCCTTTCTTGACGGTGTCTTCGATCAAGTTGGCGAGATCCACCCAGACGTTGGCTTCTCTGTAGACGCCGCCGGTTTTGTCGGCGAGGGCTTGGAGCGTTTGGGATTCGAGCTTGGTCAGGACAACGGCTCCGTTTTGGTCCTTGTGGTAGCCTCCTGCTCCGTCGGGGATGAGGCCGCCGTCTCGTGTTCCGAAGCCGAGGCAAAGCGCTCGCACGTTTTGCTCCTTGAGCTCGTCGGTGTAGCTGCGCCAGTTATCGTTGAGGCTTTCGCCGTCGCTGATGACGATCAGAAAGCGGTCGGCTTGGCCGTCGGATTGGCGAAAGGACTCCAAGGAGGTTTCCAGCATCGCCTCGTAGTTCGTGCCGCCTTGAGGGATGAAGCTCGGGTTGAGGTCCTTGAGGAATCCGCGCAGAATCTGGTAGTCGGGGCTCATTGGGCTTTGCAGGAAGGCAGTGCCGGCGAAAACGACCAGGCCGACGCTCTCGCCTTGGAGATTATCCAGAAGGCTTTCAACGACGAGTTTGGCTCGGTCGAGACGGTTGGGCTTTATGTCCTGAGCCAGCATGCTTTTGGAAAGATCCATGGCGATGATGACTTCGCGCGATCGCTTGAACACCTCTTTGTGAATCTCTCCCCAGCGTGGCCGAGCCAGCGCGAAGATAACAAATACAAGGCCGATCAAGAAAAGCCATTTCGACGGTTGCGACAAGCGGGAGTTGATTTGGCTCACGCCGGCCACGGTGGCTTTCACGCGATTCATTTTGGCTCTCTCGCCGGATGAGAGGATCCGCTTCTTGAATACGATAGTCGCGAGGATGCCGATTGCCGGGATCGCTAAAGCGAACAGGTAAAGCTCTTGTCCGAAAGTCATGTCAGAGACTCCTTTCGATTGAGCGTGCCGACGCCGAGTGACGCGAAGAGCATGACGCCAGCCGCGATCGAAAAGTAGGGGAAGAGCTCGGTAGTGATGCTGTATTGGTGCGATTCGAATTCGATTTTGCTGCTCTTGTCGATCGTGTCGAAGGCGTCTTTAATTGTATTGGAATTGTCGGCACGATGGAATTCGCCGCCGGTGATTCGGGCGATTTCCTTGAGCGTGGGCTCATCGGTTTGGGACGGCCCTCGGGTCGTTCCGATTCGTTCGCCTTTCTGGTTGAAGCGAGGCATGGAAACGATGCCGTCCCGGCCCGTGCCAATCGTATAGATGCGGATGCCATTGTCGGCGGCGAGCTCTGCGGCGGGTATTGGTTCGATCAGTCCCGCGTTGCTCGAGCCGTCTGTGAGGAGAATGGCGAAGGCGCCTTCGCGTTCTCCGGAGCGTTCCTTCGCTCCCTCCTGGAGGCGCGAGACGGCGACTCCCAAGGCGTCGCCGATGGCAGTGCCGTCTTCAATGATGCCGGGAGCGAGGCGACTGGTTTGATTGGAAAGCCAGCGATGGTCGAAAGTCAGCGGCGCGACCGTGTAGGCCTGGCCTGCGAAAGCGACGAGTCCGATACGGTCGTTGTCGCGTTTGTTGATGAAGGCGCTTAGGACAGGCTTGACCGCTTGCAGGCGATTGATGCGTTTGAGTCCGTCCTTGTAATCTTCATACAGCATCGAACTCGAAAGGTCCAAGACGAGCATGATATCGTAGCCTTTGCTTTTGGTTTGCCGTTCGTAGTCGAGGATTTGAGGACGGGCGAGCGATACGATGATGAAAGCGGCGCCGATGAAAGCGAAGAAGGAAGCGAGCTTGGAGCCGCCCGCGAAGACAGTTCTCTGCCAAGCGCCGGCGAAAGGGAGAACCA
>JAJFLS010000088.1 GCA_021772595.1 Opitutales bacterium | reverse complement strand
TCCGTTTGCGCCCCCACGCGCGTCGCGATCATGACCGACCGATACCCTTGGCGAAACAGCCGCTACCAGCGCGGCGGGGCTTGGGGCTTCACTGGCCTGCAATTCGACCCAAGCTCAACCTATACGCTCGGGGACATGTTTAGAGAAGCGGGCTATCGCACGAGCTATATCGGCAAGTGGCATTTGGGCACACTCATGACGACCAAAGACGGACAGGTTCAAGGCGAGACAAACGTGGACTATAAGCGTCACCTAAAGATCGGTCCTCCCGAATTCGGTTTCGACTATAGTTTTATTTTGCCTGGCTCGCTCGACATGTATCCGTACGCGTACGCGCGCAATAATGTCTGGCAAGGAGAGGTCACCGCCCAAAAAGGCTGGAGCGCGTTCAACCGCGTCGGCGATGCCGAAAAGGATTTCGAAGACCACGAGGTTCTCGAGACTTTTTTCGACGAAGCGGATGCCTACATTGGCAAGCAAAACGATGCCAATCCGTTCTTTCTCTACCTCGCGCTCACCGCTCCCCATACGCCGACAAGTCCGGGCGTTAACTGGAAGGGCAAAAGCGAACTGGGTGTCTACGGGGATTTCGTCATGGAAGTCGATCACGCAGTCGAACGCGTCATCGCCGCGCTTAAGAAACAAGGATTCTACGAAAATACCCTCGTCCTATTTTCGTCCGACCATGGCCCCGCTCCCTACGCGGGCAACATTCTCAAAGCGACACCACGCCAAATTCACCTGATGGAAGAACGCGGCCACTATCCAAGCGGCCCGCACCGCGGCTACAAATTCTCCGTTTACGAAGGCGGACTCCACGTCCCGCTCATCGCCCATTGGCCCGGCGTAATCAAGCCAGGCACCACGTCAAACGCGCTGGTGGGGCTCAACGATCTGATGGCAACATTCTCGGAAATCGCCGACACGAAGCTCGATCCCAAGAACGCGCCCGACTCGATCAGCTTCGCTCCAGTTCTCCGTAACCAAAAGTTCGCGACTAGCCGCGACCATCTCGTCATGCAGTCCGCCATGGAAGTCTTCGTTATCCGCGACGGCCCATGGAAGCTCTGCCTCGGCCCCGGCAGCGGCGCCAAAGGACTTTACGGAAACATTCCAATTCCTGAAGACGCCTGGCAGGAGTCGCTCACCGAATTCGGCGAATCTCCAACGAAAGACGACTTCCTGAAATCTCCCTTCGTACAACTTTTCAATGTGGTCGACGATCCCCACGAAGACCAAAACCTCTCGGACAAATATCCGAGCCGTGTCGATTCAATGGTAGCCCTTCTCAAAACCCAGATCGCCCAAGGACGCAGCACCCCCGGCCCAAAACTTAGCCACACTAAAAACGTCATCATCCACCAACGCCTCCCTGATTTCATTCGTGAAAAACTGAATTGAAATTTACATCGCTCAATCGGTCGTATAAATTCCCCAACATTAGAGACACCAAAGCGGGCGTAGTATAGAGGTAATACGTGAGCTTCCCAAGCTTGAATCAGGGGTTCGATTCCCCTCGCCCGCACCACGGCCAGAAAACGCCCGATCAAATCAGTGTAGGAGCGGGACCTTCTTCCCGCGAAGCGGAAACCTATTGGCCTCGCGCCTCGTCACGGCGGATCTACGAGAAGACGGATGCGAGGATTCAAGGCCGTACCTGTCCTTCATAACCCGAAGGGCGGCGCAGGAAGGCCGTAGACGATAAATCTTCAAGCGAAGCGACTTAGCAAGTCACCTTTTCCGATTGGATTCGATCCTGTAGGTCCTGGATCATTCTGCTCCGGCGAAGCCGGATCCCTGTTATATTAATTCGGATGATTCTATAACCGCAGAGATTGTACGAGAAAAGCCTCTGCGTACTCTCCGGTTTATGAAACGTTTAGGTTCAGTTCACGCATCTGCGCCAAGCGAGAACGGGATTGCTCTTCTGGCTCGCGTGACGGTCAAACTCTTTTGAAGATTCCCTTGCGTCACTTGCCGAAGGCGCCTGTGGCGTGGTCCGTAGCATTGAAGGCATCGGCTAATGTCTTAATATCAGCGCATCAAATAATATTTGCGCTTGGCGGCCAATGAACCTAAATTGCAGCTTTCTAGAGCTTGATGCATTTGATTGGAAAGGATCGATTCAATGCCAATACAAACAAACGAGGTATGGGAGATGTTCAGTGATTCCCTGAGGGGATTCATTCGAAAGCGGGTTGGGGATGAGCATTACGTGGACGACATTCTCCAAGATGCATTTATAAAGATCCACAAGAATCTGGGGAAGCTCCAAGACGAGGGGAAGTTGCGTTCTTGGTTGTATCGAATCGTCCGAAACACGATCATTGATTATTATCGCAACCGTAAGCCTGCCGAGGAATTGCCAGACGATTTTGGGGAATTGGTTGAAGAGGCAACGCTTGGCAGGGAGGTTTCGGAAGAGCTTGCCCCATGCGTCAAAGCGTTGATGGAGCGATTGTCCGATAAGGATCGCATGGCGATCGAGAAAACCGAATTTGATGGTCTGACCCAAAAAGAGTTGAGCGAAACGCTCAGTATTTCGTTCTCCGGGGCCAAATCTCGCGTGCAGCGGGCTCGCGGAAGAATGAAGGACTTGCTGCTGGAGTGCTGTTCTTTCGAGTTGGATCGACAAGGGAATATCCTGGATTACACGCCTAAAGCGGAAACTAGCGAAGACTGTTGCGGCGAGTCTTATCCTCCGGACTCCTCGCGGCATCGATGAATAACTTGGAAAGACAATAAGCCTGTCGATGGGCAACTGCCGTTTATTCGTCGGTTTAAAACCGACTCTCTGTTTTTAAATCCGAATATTATACTAAGTAGGACGATCATTAGAAGAAATCCTGCGTCCTTTTTGGAAAGTCTCTGTCTACAGTATTGATAGACGTTGAGACTGACAGACTCGGTCTCGCGGTAAACGCAAGAGACAAAAAAAAGGAGAAAAATGAGCACTGATGAAAAAAAAGAAGCGGAAGGCGGTACGGAGAAGAAGAGTTACGTCGGATGTTGTGACTGCTGCGATCAATTCGCAGAAATCGTAGGGAGTTGCTGCGAGGGAGTTAAAATCGACTGCAGCTCGATGCTACAGCAAATGATGAAGATCATGTGCAAGGAATCGCAATGCTGCAATGCCTCTCAGGACTAGTTCAAGCGGCCATGGCCAGGTTCTTAACCAGGCCATGGTCAACTACCATCAATTTCGAATAGGAAATACTCGTTTGGGAAATTGAAAATATAGGAGGATTGAAAATGGACGAAAAGACAAAAGAACTAATTGCGATCGGGGCATCGGTTACGGCCAATTGCGTCCCGTGCCTTAAGTACCATCTAGCCCAAGGCCGCGAAGCTGAGGCGAGCGAAGATGAGATCCACGCCGCCATTTCGGTCGGCCGAATGGTGAGACGAGGCGCTGCTCGAAAATGGGATGAGGCAGCGAATGAGCTTATCGGGAAAGAGCCTCATGCTGAAACTAACTATGAGAAAACGAACTGCGGGGATTCCTGATTGAATGCAGTGAGGATGACCTGCTCGTCACGCAAATTGAAAATACGATAGTGAAGGAGGAGATAAAAAATGAAGGAAAGTAATAAGGAAAAAGATACGAGTTTGAAACATGAAACATACGGTGGTTGCTGCCAGATGGAGGAGGGGGCTGAAGGGAGTGGTTTTTGCCCGATGGCGAAGATGCTTGTAGGCCTGCGAACGAAATCCAAAATTGGCTACTTTTTTTTAATTCCGGCGGCATTGTTTTTCGTAGCAGGCGTATTGATACTACTTGTTCCTAAGGCGCTTGTCTGGCTTATGGGAGGAATCTCTATGCTTCTCGGTCTGGCAATGCTTGCGGTTGCGATCTTTCTTCGAAGCCTTGCTTCCCGCGTCAAAAAAGCCTGACGAGAAGTTGATTGGATTCGATCCTGTTGGTCCTGGATCATTCTGGTCCGGCGAAGCCGGATCCCTGCGAAATTGATTGGGATGATTTTCTAACCGCAGAGATTGTACGAGAAAAGCCTCTGCGTACTCTGCGGTTTACTAAACATTTAGGTTCAGTTCACGCATCTGAGCCAAACGAGAACGGGGTTGCTCCTTCCTGTCGGATTACCGACTGCGTACTGCCAAAGCCTTCGGCGAAGGAGGAGCCGATCACCAATTCGCCTGCAAGCAGGCTCCTACAGTTTTCGAATCCGCCGAATTCTCACTCCGCCGGATAGCTACCCAGCCACTTAACAAACGGACAGCTTTGCTTCAGCTCGGCGACCGCTTCCGCGACAGGCGCTTCTTCGTAGTGACCGTTCACGTCGACGAAGAAACAATATTCCCAAGCAGCCTTACCGCTGGGGCGTGATTCGATTTTGCTGAGATTCACGCCGCGTTTGGCGAAAAGGACTAGAGCGTTTTCGAGCGCTCCGACTTCGTCTTTGATCGACAGAAGAAAACTGCTTTTGAAAGCGATATTCGGAATGTAGCCGCTCGACTCTTTTCCGATCACCAGAAAGCGCGTCGTATTGTCCGAACGGTCTTGTTTGTTTTCCGCAACGACGGGCACTTTGTACAAATCGGCAGCGAGCGAACTGGCAATCGCCGCGCACTCCGGATTTTCGGAAGCGATCTGAACCGCGTGAGTCGTGCTATCGCAATTGTGCAGCGACGCTTTTGGCAGATGCACATGCAACCAATTGCGACATTGAATAATTCCCTGATCCTTCGAATATACCTTTTCGATTTTATCGAGAGGCGATTGCGAAATCAAATTCTGCGTGATGTTCAGAAATATCTGGGCGCAAATTTTCAGGTCCGAATCGAAGAACATATCCATCGAATCCAACACCGATCCGCCGGTCGAGTTTTCGATCGGGATTACGCCATAGTCCGCTTCGCCTTTCGCTACTGCATGAAAGACGTCCGGAATCGCGGGCGTCGCCAGATACTCGATACTTTGACCGAATTTTTTGACCGCCGCCTGATGAGTGAAAGTCGCTTCTGGCCCGAGATAGGCAATCAGCATCGGCTTCTCCAACGCGATCGCTGCCGACATGACTTCGCGATAAATCGCCTTGATCGCCGGTGCGTCCAACGGCCCTTCATTCAAAGTCTCGAGCTTGCGAAACACCTCCTTCTCGCGGCTGGCGACGTAGATCTGTCCACCGTTTTCGCGCTTGATACGACCGATTTCCGCCGCGCAGCGAACGCGCTCATTCAGCAGCTTGAGAATCTGCTCGTCGAGAGCGTCGATCCGCTTCCTTAGCTCATCCAAGCTCATGCCGAACTCGCCTCCCTGTCCTCGGACTCGTCGAAAGTTTCCTCGCCAGCGCTCTCTTCTTCGCTGATGTCGTCATTAATTTCCTCTTCACCGCTAGCCTCGTCATCGCCAGACTCCTCCCCTTCAATGGGCTCCGTTTCGGGGCGCTCGCCTTCCGGCAAGCCCATTTCCTTTTCAGTCACTTCATGCTGATTGGAAACGTCGTGCAACCACTCGTCGATCTGGCGCGGCGAAAGCACGTCCGAAGCAGGCAGCTCCTCGACAGACTTAACATCCACGAATTCCAGAAACTCCTCGGTCGTACCGTATTGAATCGGCCGACCTGGCAAATCCGCCCGACCAACGATATGCACGAAATCCCGCTCCAGCAGCCGGCTCAACGCGCTGTCGATGGAAACGCCGCGAATCTTCTCGACCTCCGACCGGACAACCGGCTGACGGTACGCGATGACCGCCAAAGTCTCCAAAGCCGATTGGCTCAGTTTCAACGGACGCGGCTCGTTGCGCAGCAAGCGAATCCACTCGCCCACGCTGGAAGCGGTCACCAGGAGAAATCCGTTATGGCGCTCGACCAGACGGTACACTTCGTCGCGTTCCTCGAGCTCGGCCGCAATCCGGTCGATCGACTCGCGAATCTGTCCCGCGCTCACTAGCGAGGGCACGTCCGAAGTCGGCATGCCGTCCCCTTCCAGAAATGGCTGCTCCACCGAGCCTTCCTCGTCATCCTCGGGCAACGCAGGCTCCTCTTCCGGCAAGACTTCGCCTTGCTCGTGGAACTTGGAAAACACCTTCTGAATGTCCTTTATACTCAAAGGACCGGATGCCCCGAAAAGGAGCGCTTTTAATACTCTGTCTAGGCTGAATGCCATGGAAAATCAGTTAGCGGAAATTGTATGATTCGAGGGAGGGAATAACTTGATCGCAACTAAAACCTCTGATGTAAAGGGTCTCTTTTTCACGAATTTTCCCGCGATTGCGAAAGGAGCTACAACCTCTCCGCCAGAACGCAACGCAAAGTTATCAACAAGTAATTATACGTGACTTCCGAAAACCAAGATAGCAAACGTCCCCATTCCTCCGTGGTCGTCGACGGCAACGACCGCGCCGGCGCCCGCTCCATGCTGCGAGCCGTGGGATTCGATGACGACGATTTCAAAAAGCCGCAAATTGCAATCGCCTCCACCGGAAGCGACCTCACGCCTTGCAACATGCACATCGACGAGCTCGCCACCCACGCGACTCGAGGAGCGAACGAAGCGGGCGGCAAGGCCGTCAACTTTAGCACGATCACCATTTCCGACGGCATCAGCATGGGCACGCAAGGCATGCGCTTCAGCCTCGTGTCTCGCGAGGTCATCGCCGACAGCATCGAAACCGTCGTCGCCGGCGAAGGCATGGACGGAATCGTCGCCATCGGCGGCTGCGATAAAAACATGCCTGGCTGCATGATGGCTATCGCCCGCCTCGACCGCCCCGCCGTTTTCGTCTACGGCGGCAGCATTCTCCCCGGCATCCATCGGGACAAGCCGATCGACATCGTCAGCGTTTATGAAGCCGTCGGACGCCACGCCCGAGGCGACATCGACGACAAGGAGCTCAAGGAAATCGAAACCTGTGCCATCCCCGGCCCCGGCTCCTGCGGCGGCATGTACACCGCCAACTCCATGGCCAGCGCCGTCGAAGCGCTCGGCATGAGCCTGCCTGGCAGCAGCGCCCAGCTCGCCGTCAGCGAAGACAAGCGGATCGATTGCGAAAACGCGGGAAGAGCCGTCTTCAATCTCATCCAAAAGGACATCAAGCCGAGCGACATCATGACTCGCGAATCCTTCGAGAACGCGATCACCACCTGCATCACACTCGGCGGCTCGACCAACATCATCCTCCACCTTCTCGCGATCGCCCACTGCGCGGATATCGACATCACAATCGACGACTTCGAGCGCATCGGCGAAATAACTCCCCTGCTCTCCGACGTGAAACCATTCGGCAAATACAATATGTCACACCTCATTCGCATCGGCGGCATCCAGCCGATGATGAAGATGCTCCTCGATCGCGGACTTCTCCACGGCGATTGCATGACAGTTACCGGAAAAACGCTCGCCGAAAACCTAGCCGACGTCCAGCCGTACCCAGAAGATCAGGACATCGTTCACGATTGGGACAATCCGATCAAAGAGACCAGTCACCTGCGCGTTCTTCGCGGCAACCTGGCCCCGACCGGCGGGATCGGAAAAATCACCGGCAAGGAAGGACTCCATTTTAAAGGAACCGCCAAAGTCTACGAAGGCGAGGAAGACGCGCTTCAAGGCATCCTACGCGGCGACGTCGTCAAAGGCGACGTAGTCGTCATCCGCAACGAAGGCCCCGTCGGCGGTCCCGGAATGCGCGAAATGCTCTCGCCCACTTCCGCTGTCGCAGGACGCGGCCTAATCAACGACGTAGCGCTCATCACTGACGGCCGCTTCTCCGGCGGCAGCCACGGCTTCGACGTCGGGCACATCACCCCGGAAGCCGCTTGCGGCGGCCCCATCGGAATCGTCAACACCGGCGACGAAATTGAAATCGACGCCCTAAAAAACACGATCTCCCTCAATATCCCAGACGCCGAATACAAGTCCCGCATGGAAGCCTTCACCCCCAAAGGCCCCGGCGAAAAACGCGGCGTCCTCGGCAAATACGCCAAACTAGTAGCCTCCGCCTCCGAAGGCGCCGTCACCGACAAATACCTATAACTCAATTAAGAAGTAAAAATGCAGAATGAAGAAGTGGAAATGAACCTAAACCACTTCGAAACAATGCCACTTCTTAATTCTTAAATCTTCATTCCTAATTTAGCACATGTCCTGGGAAACTTTCACCAAATACTCCTTCAGCTTTCCTGAAGTGAATCTCGACCTCGACCTGAGCCGCATCGGTTTGGGAGATGGCGACATCGAATCGTTCGAACCAAAGTTCACCGCCGCGTTCGACGAAATGGACGCTCTCGAAAACGGAGCCATCGCCAATCCGGACGAAAACCGAATGGTCGGCCATTATTGGCTGCGCGACGCAAAGCTCGCTCCCTCTCAAGACTTGACGAACGAGATCCAAAGCACGCTGGCGGATATTAAGCGTTTCGCCGCGGGCATTCACGAAGGACGAATCAAAGGCAAAGGCGGCGTCTTCACTGACACGCTTGTTATCGGCATTGGAGGCTCCGCTCTCGGCCCCCAATTTATCGCGCACGCCCTCGGTTATCCGAGCAAGGACAAGATGCGTATCCATTTCCTCGATAATACCGATCCCGACGGAATGGATCTCGTTCTCGATTCGATCGGAGCAAACCTCAACCGGACTCTCTCGCTTGTCGTATCCAAATCTGGAGGTACCGCCGAAACTCGGAACGGCATGCTGGAAGCGAAAACCGCCTACGAAAAAGCGGGCCTAGATTTCGCGCGGCACGCGGTCGCCATCACCGGCGACGGCAGCAAACTCGATCAGATCGCTCAAGCGGATGAGTGGATCGAGCGCTTTCCCATGTGGGATTGGGTCGGCGGCCGCACATCCGTCCTGGGAGCCGTAGGCCTGGTGCCGGCCGCCTTGCAAGGAATCGACATCGATGCCCTGCTTGCCGGTGCAAGAGCGATGGACGCCCTTACGCGCAGACATTCCATCAAGGAGAATCCGGCCGCCCTTCTCGCCCTCGCCTGGTATCACGCCACCGATGGGAAAGGAGCCAAGGACATGGTCATCCTTCCCTACAAGGATCGACTGCTGCTCTTCTCGCGTTACTTGCAACAATTGATCATGGAGAGCCTCGGCAAGGAGCTCGACCTGGAAGGCAACGTCGTCAATCAAGGCATCGCCGTCTACGGAAACAAAGGCTCGACCGACCAGCATGCCTACGTGCAGCAACTCCGCGAAGGCGTGCCGAATTTCTTCGCGACCTTTATCGAGATTCTGAAAGACCGTTCCGGTGATTCGATCGATGTCGAAGAAAACGTCACTTCCGGCGATTTCCTACAAGGCTTCTATCTCGGAACTCGCGAGGCGCTCAGCGAAATGGACCGCGCCTCGATAACGATCACTACGGACGATATCACGCCCGAATCGATCAGCCGCCTCATCGCGCTTTACGAGCGAGCGGTTGGCTACTACGCATCGCTGGTCAGCATCAACGCTTACCATCAGCCCGGCGTTGAAGCCGGCAAAAAGGCAGCAGGTTCGGCAATCGCGCTTTGTCGGGCCATTCTCGATACACTGTCGAATGCCAGAGGCCAAAGCTTCGACGCCACCGCGCTCGCCAGCGCGATCGGTCAGCCCGAAAGCGCGGAAATGGTCTACAAGCTCGCCTCCCACATGGCCGCCAACGGAAAATCCGGAATCCGAAAAACCGAAACCGGAACCTGGCACAGCTCCCTTTTCGGGATAAGCGGATAATGTTTTATTTGTCCCCCTTTTTTTGTAGGAGCCTGTCATTCACCCCGACCTGTCGGCGGCTCGCAGGCGATTGTCTCCCGGCGAAAACGAACCAAGTTGACGTATTTTATCTAGAGTAAGCTTTTTCATTCGCTATGATCCTAAGCCTGATTTACGGCTAAGCTCTTCACTAGGCGGAATCCCTAATTAGACCCAATTCAACCATACCGGAAAAGTTTGGAGCGCCCGCACATCGATCAACTCACTAAAGGTCAGTCGCTTACGAAACCATCTAGCGCCGGATGGCAGACTCTACTTATCCCGGATCAATCTCAGCCTCATTTCCCCAGCCACTCACTGACCAATTTTACCTTTTCAAATTTGGAATCCGAACCCATAATCTTAGGGTTTGTAGCAGTGCTCTTCCGACAATGAAATCAATCACCCAATTCCTTTCCACACTTGCGATACTGGGAGCCATCGCATCGGGCGCATTCTATTATCTGAATAGCCAGAATAAGGACACGATCGAAATGGAGCTTCAAACCGTCCGCGATCAGCTTTCGAGCGAGCTGGCCAAGAACGCGCAGCTAAGCGAAGAAATCGACAACCTCTCCACCCAGATTGCCCAAAGCGCCAGTTCTCTCCAGGAGGCGCGCTCGAACATCACCGTCACTGCAGCTCGTTCCAATCAACTGAAACGCGAAACCCAGCGCTTTTCGGAGGAACTCGAAATGCGAATCAAGAAAGAGGAGTCGCTCCAGCGCTCGCTCTCCGATTTGAAAAAAGAGATGGCCGAGCAGCGTGCCACCACGATCAGCCTCGAAGAAGCCCAGAAATTCGAGCTGAAAATCGCTTCTTTGGAATCCGAAATTCTCGATCTCAGAAACACCGCCCGAAAATTCCCCTCTTCCGCCTCCTCCTCCGAGGTGAAACAAGCTCCGCTGGACCTGCGCGGAAAGATTCTCACCGTCGGGCCGAAATCGTCGTTCGTCATCACAAATCTGGGCTACACCAATGGTATTCGCCTAGACCACCTCCTTGCGATCGAACGGGCTGGCGAGACAATCGCGAATTTGCAGATAACAGAAGTGAAGGAAAACTTGAGCATTGGGCGAATTCTGCCAGAGTCGTTTAAAACTGAACCCCAACCGGGCGATATTGTCGTTAGCGGCAACCAATAGAATATGAAAAAACTACTCTCACTCTTTCTTGCGATCGCGAGCCTCAGCTTGACCCTGATGTTCACTGGCTGCACCGAAGTAGACGAGTCCACCATTCCCTGGAGCCGACCCAAAGATTGGGAAGGCGGCGTTCCCGGCATGGGCGGCACAAGTCGCTAATCTCTTCATCGCTGCTTTAAACCAGACCACGTCCCACCCATAGAGGATGGAAGGCGAGAACCAATCCCTCACGCCGGAGGCCGGGCGACTCTACGTCGTCGCCACCCCGATCGGAAATCTCGCCGACATAACCGAGCGGGCCAAATCGATCCTGGCAAAGGACTCTCTGGTCGCCTGCGAGGACACCCGAGTGGGCGGCTCCCTCTTGACGAAACTCGGAATCAAGAATCGCCTCGTCTCCTATCACGACAAAAACGAGCAATCCATGGCCACGACCCTCGCGGATCGGCTCGAGCAGGGAGAATCGATCGCCGTCATATCCGATGCCGGCACGCCCGCAATCAGCGATCCAGGATTTCGCCTGACCCGTGAATGCCACAAGCGAGCCATCTCGGTCATTCCCGTACCTGGACCCTGCGCCGCGACTACCTTGCTTAGCGCAAGCGGATTACCCTCAAACGGATTTCTCTTCGTCGGCTTCCTCCCGCCCAAATCCGCCGCCCGACGCCGGTTCCTCGAAGAGCATATCGATTTCCCCTACACGATCATCCTCTACGAATCCTGCCATCGAATCGAAAAGCTCATGGCTGAAATGGTCGATATTCTCCAAGAAAACCGCTGCGTTTGCCTGGGCCGGGAAATCACCAAACGCTTCGAAAGCATCGCATCCGGGCCGCTAACATCCGTGAACGAAACCTTTCAAGCTTCGAGCAAGAAGGGCGAATTCGTCGTGATCATCGCTCCGCCAACGTTCACTCTCTGATCATGTCGCAAAAGCAAGTCGGGATAATCGATGTCGGCAGCAACACCATCAAGCTGCTCATCGCCGAATGCTCGGACAATAAGCAAATCCGCGAGACCCGTTTCGAAATCGAAGAAACCCGCATCGGAGAAGGAATAACCGGAAACCCTCCGAACATCGACGAGACCGCTATCCGAAAAGGCACCCTCGCCATCGCCCGACTCCACTCGCTCGCTCGCGAACACAATCTCGATGCCCTGCGAATCGTAGCCACCAGCGCCGTCAGGGATGCGGCGAACCGAATCAGTTTCATTGAATCGGTTCGCGAAGAGACTGGCGCAACGATCGAAATACTTTCAGGCGACGAAGAAGCGAGATTGATCGGCAAAGGCATCCAATGCGATCCAGAGCTATCCCATCTCAAAAACTATTCCCTCCTAGACCTCGGCGGCGGATCAATGGAGTGCATCCAATTTATCGATCAACAAGTTTCAATATCCCGCAGCCTCGATCTCGGCGCCGTCCGGCTTACGTCAGAGCATATATCAGATCGATACGCTCCCATCAGTAGTCAAGAAGCCCAGGCAATTCAAACCCGCGTGAAGAACTCCCTCGTAGAAGCGGGCATTAACGCTCACGAAAATTCCACCCACGCCGTACTAACCGGCGGAACCGCAACCATAATAGCCGAGAGACTCAGGTCCCGCGGAATGTCCCTTAGCGAAGCAACCCTTTTCAGAGACCAAGTCTGTCGCTCAACCCATCAAGACCGTATCGACCAACTCAACATCCCAGAATCGAGAGCCGACATCTTCCCCGCTGCAACCACAATCCTCTGCGAAGCCCTCGACCACCTCAATTGCGACACCCTCTATTTCTCCCAATACAACCTCCGCTACGGCCTAGGCGTCGAAATGTTGGATTTGTAATGGTAGGGCAGCTGCGTCTCGCAGCGCCGCGGATGGAATATTCATAAACTTAAGCTATGACATGTTTCTAACCACAGGTTTCACAGAGAACACAGATGATTGAGTGGAGAGTTTTTGTCATCGCTCTCTGCGTTCGCTAGTTCCTTCAACCGCTTCGCGTGATCAGGAAATAGGTTTTCGCTTCCGTCTACGCGCTGCTACGCCGAGACAAGCCGCGGAAAAAAGGGTTCGAATTCGGGAAGAGGGTTTTGGCCGAGGATCTACAACAATCAAGTCTGTGTAATCTGTGGTTAAATATCCTTAAACATCAACCAAG
>JAJFLS010000087.1 GCA_021772595.1 Opitutales bacterium | reverse complement strand
GAGTTATCTATGACCGAGCCAATATCTATGGCATCACTTTCCAATCGATGAACATCCCCCAGGCGCACACGCAAATACCTGACAATTGCGTCATCAGCCCACACCGAGAAGGAGTGATCCTTAAGGCAGATACCGTCACCCGGGGCTGTCTGGCCTGCAATCGTTATGTAGGGATGTTCAATTTGGAGAGGTCTTTTGAGTTCAATAATACCGCTGACCTCGAATACAACCGTGCGGGGGATGTCGGCTTCGATCGCTTCCCGAAAACTACCCTTAATAACAGATTCATTTACGCCGTAATCCTCCGTAGTGGTAACGATGAATACCTCGCCGCCCCGGCCCCCTTTAGTGAAGGCGCCAAAACCCTGCGCTTCAGGGAAGGCGGGAGTTTTTGCCTGGGCTAAGCCAGAAGTACAGAGGCAAAAGCTGACAATCAGTTGACCAAACTTTTTCACATTCTTCATGAAAATACTCCGCGGTTATCGCAAAAACGTTATAAGGCAGTTGCCACCAGGCTGTAAATGTACTCCTCAAGATTTGTGAAACCATCAGAATTCCTGTCCTCGTTTCTATCCTCAGCATCATTGGGATTTAACCCATTGGCTTCTTCCCAGTCATCGGACATGCCGTCTTTGTCATTATCCACAGGCGCAGGTAGGGAATTCAAAGTCGGCCATCCGCCTACTTCATCCTGAGAGTCAGGAATCTGCCCGGTATTCGTTAACACCTCATTGATGATACGCTCATCACACGCATCCCTGCTTAAAGATGCTCCGGCATGCAATAATACCAGATCATAGGCATCACCGGGACTATGAGTATTCGGTTTATCAGCGCCAAAGACCAGCTCACCTGCCAATTCCCATTCTGCCTGGCTTGTACTCATGTACTTATCACCGTTTTGTTTATATTGAATGGCTGAAAAATTATCATTCGTCCAAGCCTGACTCCAGGGAAAGACATTGCCTGATGCAAAACCCGATGGCACCGGCCCCTTACCCTCCTTAAATTTTATCCTCATCGGAAGTCTTCCCGTGTCAGTGTCCGGACCATTTTTATAGTAATTATTGATTACATTGGTCCGCAGACTTCCCAAATTCGTCTGACCATCTGAATTGTAAATGAGATTGTTTCTAAAATCGATAAGGGTGCCTTCAGGAGTCACCTCACTACCTCCCAAGCTCATATGCCTATCATGAGTAGAGTGAAGCAAGTTATGATGAATGCTTATGTTCTTTGTGGTCTCCCTCATAGACCCAAGCTTCGAATGAGGCGACCCTTCATAATGGATCGTGTCGTGCAAGGTCTCTCCGTAGATGGACCACTGCAAAGTAAAGTTGCCTCCCCCCCGGTTATCATGAATCGCGTCAATTCCCCATCCCACAGAAATATGGTCAAAAATAATGTCAGAGATTTTTGAACTCGTAATACAATCAGCGCCGCTGGAAGAGCCTTTATTTTGATCGCCCATCCTAATCCTGATATACCTCATGATGATATCATTTACCTCAGAAAACTTAAGGCCGTAATCCTTTATGCAAATACCATCACCCGGTGCCGTTTGTCCGGCTATGGTAAGAAATGAGTCTGTAATTTCCAGTGTAGATTGAAGGGCTATAGTGCCTGATACCGCAAATACGATGGTCCTTGGCCCCTCCTGATTTTCGATACCGTATCGCAGGGAACCTTTTCCATCATCCTTTAAATTCGTGACAATGTATACATCGCCTCCGCGACCACCTTGGGCAAAGCGTCCGTATCCTTCTGCACCCGGAAAAGCGATAGGCGTTGCGCCTGAAAGCAACTGAAGCGACAGGCAGCCCAATAAGCCTGCGGCAAGAAGCAGCCTCGACGCCGCGAAGTGAGGCGTGAACAATAAGATTAGATCGCGAATGAGTTGAGACATGGGATATAGTGGTTTTTTAGGAGTTAACGTTGTTTTGCTAATTACTGAATCGACCAAAGTTTGAAATTACGGTAACGGAAATGGGTCCATTGCATTTGGCGCAGGGCGATCTTTCCGGAACCGAGTGGGGCGCCATTGACTTTGGCATCGTCTACCCAATCGATAATTGCGTTTTGGTCGACAAAAAGGCGAATGCGCGAGCCCTCTTTAATCAAAGTAACCGTATGGATCTTGTCGCTGGAAACTACGATGCCCGGAGGGCCTTCGGAGACGATGTTCTTGCCGGGGTTCTTTCTCAGGCGGGCCATTGCGCGAGCAGGCAGCTTAGGATTGTGGGCGTAGTAGGATATGTGGTAGTTTTGCAGGGCTTGGTCGTTGTATTGGCTAAACGTTCCATCTCGATCCGGTAAGGAAGGATCCATTACGTCTTGTCCGTCCAGACCGGTTGCTGCAAAGAACACAATGCACAGGCCTGCTTCTAGGTTTCGATTTTGCATTTCCCATTGGGCGGCGAAACTTTCAGGCGCCATTTCTGGACACCACAATACATGGTGCATTTCTTTTTCGGGGGAATCCATGTTCATCCAACCATCGGAAAACCGCAAGCGTCCCGGTCCTTCCATGGTCCAGTCCTTGATGCTTGAAGCGGAAGCCATCGAAGATTGGTAGACCAATTTGTCGGTTTCAACGCCGAAGTCGGAAGGCGTTTGCCCGAATATTACTGATTGGATGAAGAGGGCGGCGAACAGGAAGGGAATGTGAACTCGATACTTGAGAGCAGTTTTCATGATAGGGAAATCAATGTGAAATATGGATCAGAGATCGGGAGCGTGTTGTTGGCCCACTCTTCACGCAAGGAAAGATGATGGCGATTCGAAATAATCGAGGGATGAACCCTCTTACTACGATTGGGTATTCGATGTTTTCACGCTTAGCTCATGCAAACCAGCTGTTAGGTCTGTCGAAGAGGCTGAAGATGACATGGGAGCAGTTCGCGTGATAACTCACGACTGACAACTGCTCCCATGACCCTTCAGTTGCTTCTTTCCTATCAACTACCCCCCAATCAAGTCGGAACAATTGAATTTCCTATCAACAACCGAAGCCGTTTGAGGAAATCGGAAGTTACTGACGCTAAATTCCAGTTTCAGTCGGCATTCGTGATTGTACAAATCCAATAGGTTGCATCCAGTACGTGAATACACGTCTTCCACAATTTCCTCAATCGAGAAAGCCAGGAGTAGGTGGTACCCATCTTTAGCCACTTTAAAAGCAATCAGAGAAAGCGCTGCCCACTGACGGCATGTGAGACGCCTTTCCACTACTGCCGAAATAATTGAACGCAAAATCGCCGATTTTACGGGTCACCGTTTTTCAAGAATGATCCGCTGCCATACAGGAATAGCTCCTCAGTAGCCATTTAATGTCCCAATACGGTTTCGAATCCAGCGAGATCGCCCAAGGAGCTTATTGCTGCAGACACTTTACCTGAGCAAATGTTGAACCGCTCAGACTACAACTCTAACTTCATGCCCGTATTTACCGTCCAAGGCCGATAGCGGTAGTAGCTTGAGCGAGACGGACTTCCCTCATACAAGTCCAAGTTCGGTTCATTCGTGATATTGTTCCACTCCACGTACCAGCGCGTTTTTTTCCGTAATTGGTAGCTGAGAGCGAGATCGAGTCGGCTGCTCGCAGCATAGTAGCGATCCTCTTCTGGCTTGCTCCCCACGCGATAGATACTCTCCTCTTCCTGCTCCATGGTAAGCTGAGCGAACAATTTCTTTCGCTCCATGCGCAGCGACACCTTCATGGAGCTATCGGGTTGCCGCGCGAGCGACAAGACTTCTCCCGGACGTTCAGGATAATTAAGTTCCGTCTCCTGCCTCTGATAGTTAGCGTTGAACGACAATCCCTCGGGCAAGATCGGCAACGCGATCGGTTGAATCCAGCTTAGCGATGCTCCTTGGATATGGGCATTCGAACTATTCTCCTGGCGCCGCAATTCGAAGCCTTCGTATAGGCCACCGGATACGGTCGATTCACGATTGAAAATGTAATCGTCCAAGGTCCGGTCGAAGAGTTCCAGAGAAACGAGTCCCTCTTCGGCAATTCGAACGTCCATCGATAGGTCGAGGTTTCCATAGAGCGTCGGCCTCAGATCCGGATTGCCTTCCTCGACCCTCCGGTCTTCTAGGTTCACCTGGCGATAAGGGACGACAGCGCCATACAAAGGACGCTTGATCGTATCGGTATAGGAGGCGATAAAACTCGTGCGATCATTCAACTTGTACCCGATATGCCCATTCGGGAAAGCATTGCCGTAGCGAGTAGAGCCCGTAGTGGGATTGGTCCGAAGATACACGACTTCCGACAGATCTCCGTCCCCATCTTTGTCGAATTCGTCGATCCCGAGAACTACCTCTGCGCTGACGAAAGAGATCGCGGTGTTTTCCTGACGCAATCCAAATAGAGTGCGCCATTTTCCCCACTCGAAATCGAGCATCCCATAAATCGCATCGACCTGCTCGTCCACTTGATGGGAGGTTGCATCGGAACGCTCCCGAGAACGGCGCTCGTCATAGCTGAAGGAATCGAAGCGATCGGCCACGAAGGACTTAACGAGAGCCTTATCCACTTTCACATCGAAATGATAATTGCCCATCAGAACATCACTGCTCGAATCCTTCGATAAAACCGATGCCATCGTAAATGGCTCCGCTCCGCGGTAATCTTCGTAGTAAGACGAATCGGTTTTCGTCTGCTCGTCGCGAACGCGGCTCTTGAGCCCGAATCGCATCGACAAATGTTCGTTCCCAAACGCATGGTTCCATCGAACGTTCGAAGCGGCGATCGTATCGGTCTCGTTGCTGCGTCCATTCCGTATCGAAAAATCTTCGAAAAGATAAGCTTCCGCATCGTCTACTTCTTTTCCGTTTGTGATGGTGGTCGTCGGGAATAGCGGGTTATCTAGATCGTAGCGAACATCGACCCCCGATTGGACGAAATCTAGGTTCAGGTGATCGAGCATCGCATAACGCTCATCCTGATAGGTCAGCATGAAATCCGCCTCCCAATCGCCCCGCTCCCATTCGCCCCCGATCGAGGATTCCAAGAGTTTCTCTTCCGCCTCAAACGCATGAAAACCTTGCTCGATCTCGACATTGTTCGCGTGGGCCCCTCTCTCGTCGATCGCATCGTAGGTCCCTTCTTTCAATCGATACTCGTAATGAGGTTTGTTCTCCTCATTCGTAAACGTCTGATAGCTTCCCCTCCAATACAATCGAAGCGCATCGCTCACTTTCACGTCCAATGAAGCGCTCGACTCAAGTGTCGTATTCCATTCGGACACATCGTATACTCTCAACTCCTTGAGAGCCAAAGCGGACTCCCCATCCACCTTTCGGCGATACCAGTCCTTGATGGTGTATTCTTGTCCGCCATTGTACTTTTCAAATCCTAACGAAAGGCGCCCACCCAGAGTCTTCCCTTTATTCAGAGGTCCG
This sequence comes from Opitutales bacterium, assembly GCA_021772595.1. GTDB lineage: Bacteria > Verrucomicrobiota > Verrucomicrobiia > Opitutales > Opitutaceae > Pelagisphaera. Next base: position 10,451 of record JAJFLS010000087.1, on the reverse strand, counting down.
CCGATCGATAGACTCGCCTCCTGTCCGAAGTCTCCTCTTAGCGACTCGTAACTCGTCCCCAAGCTGATCTTGGTCGAGATAGCCGCCTGCTCGTATCCCGGTCGGGTTTTGAGACGGATCGACCCTCCCCGAGACTCCGCATCTTGATCCGACGTCGCCGCTTTTAGGACTTCCACCGAACTCACCGAATCGGCTGAAATGCTGTCCAACGAACGACGCGAATCCTCTCCATCTATCGTTACGTTCGAGAACGACAAATCCGGACGGCGGCTAATCGCTTCGCTCACGGTCGAATCGTCAAGCAAATCGACCGCGTCCTTTTCGCTCACGATCGCATCGCTGCGCGTCGGTTCGCCACTATCCTGACCCCAAAGAGTACACGCATTCGCCAATGCCAAAAACGCCATAGTTCCGTAGCGTTTCATTGGAGATCTAAAAGCAATCATGGGACTCATAAGAACAGCATCGACGATGAATCGAACGGCGCTTTCAGCTCTCTTCTGAACACCCTTCTCAAATGTCCCGTCAAACTCTATTACCTTAACTCCAAAAAGCCCCCCATTGGACAATATTTCGCAGTCCATAAGTCCCTCCGACGCCCATAGAATCCACGCGATTTACACCTTGATACGGCGAAATCAACCCCTCAACCTGCCCCTCCCAAACCAAATCGGAACCATTGAATTTTCTATCAACAAAAATGAGCAAGCACAGTCAGCGCCTGAACCACGAATTCAAGCTCAACGGCTACGTTTCCCTTCCGGGATTCTTCAATGCCGAGGAGATTGCCGAAATCCAGGAGAACAAAGAACGTTTCATTCGCGACGTCGTACCCACGATGCCCAAAACGGAAGTTTACTACGAAGACGCCAAAGATCCCTCAACGCTGAAGCAATTGATACAGCTATGGAAACACGATGACTTCTTTGGCTCCATGATGGCCGAGCAAAGCAAACTCAGCACACTGTCCAAAATCTGCCTGGGCGAAAAAACAAAACCGATCAACATGCAATACTTCAACAAGCATGCCGGCGGCGGACAAGCGACGCCCCCTCACCAGGACGGCTACTTCTTCCACCTCACTCCCAACCACGCGATCACCATGTGGTTTGCCCTGGAAGACGTGGAACCAGAACAAGGCTGCGTCAACTACGTGCAAGGCTCGAATAAATACGGCCTGCGTGCCCACGGCGCGAGTGGAGTGCTCGGATTCTCCCAGAGCATACTCGACTTCGGAATCGACTTCGACCGGGAAAACACGGTGTCTTTCCCTTGCAAGGCCGGCGACCTCATCGCCCATCACTCTCTAACCACCCACTGGGCGGATGGCAATAGCTCCAAAGACAAATCCCGCCAAGCCATGGGCGCCATATTCTACGCTGAAAGCTGCAAAGAAAACAGCGCTGCGAAAAAAGCTTACCAAGCCGCACTCGATGCCCAGCTTGCCGCCAAAGGGAGGATTTAGAGTCGCTTCAGAAATTTGAGTCTCTCAATGTTCATTTCCTCGGCATCGCAAGAACCAGCCGTCGCCAAAAGGCTGTGGCAAGGCACGCGCGATTGCCCTACCACTAAAAAACTGAATAGGCGCGGTTAGGACCGTCCCCTTTTCCCCTTCCACCTCAGCCCGTTTAGTTTGCATACACTCAACCAAGGTGTTTTTCTATAAGATAGCTTTTCAATAAAGCCAAATCATCTCAAAATGAGGGACGTATGATGTTTATTATAAAACCAGCTATTATTATATCTCTGGCTTTACCTTTTGCTCTTGTGGCAGAACACGACTGGCCCCAGTGGCGAGGGCCGGAGCGTGACGGCGTATGGCGTGAATCCGGCCTATGCACAGAGCTTGAAACTGACAACGAAGGCTGGATCAAACTCAAGTGGTCAGTCGACATAGCGGCTGGCTATTCCCAGCCCACAGTCGCAGACGACCGCGTTTATGTTACCGATCGTCTCGATGATTCCGAAGAAATTGAGCGCGTGCATTGCTTTGATTTCGAGACAGGCAAACATCTGTGGTCACATCAGTATTCAGCTGAGTATACGGTAGGTTACAAATCTGGGCCGCGTGCAGCTGTCCTGATCGATAAATCTACGAAAGATAAACCTCGCGCTTACAGTCTCGGCGGCATGGGTCACTTACACTGCTTGGACGCAAAGACGGGCAAGGTTATCTGGAAACGTGACCTGGCAACCGAGTATCAAATTGAAATGCCACGATGGGGCATCGCGGCATCACCGTTAATCGAAGGCGATTTGCTTTTCCTGCAAATTGGCGGGAATCCCGAAGCCTGCGTCATTGCGCTCGACAAACACACAGGCAAGGAGCGCTGGCGGGCCATCGACGACGATGCCAGTTATGTAGCTCCTATTATGATTGATCAGGCCAACCGGCGAGTGCTGGTTGTCTATACCGCAAATGAACTATTTGGCCTCAATCCTGACACTGGCAAGGCATACTGGTCATTCGCCATGCCCGGCAGCAAGTGGCCCATTGGCATTTCGACTCCTATTCTTACCACGTATCAAGGAAATCGATACCTATTCACTACCAACGCCCACGTAGGTTCAGCCCTGCTCCTTCTCGACGAAAATAAGCCTGAAATCTCCAAAGTCTGGCACAAGAACGATGTAAGATCATCGGACAATCTACACAGTCTGATCCCCACTCCCTATATAAAGGATGGTTACATCTATGGCACGCACCAGAAAGGCGAATTGCGTTGTCTCGAGTTGCTCACCGGAAAACTCATGTGGGAATCAACGGAAGCAGTCGAGCCGGATAGATTCGCAACCCTTCATATGGTTGCGCAAGGCGATGCCGGACAGCCGATATGGATCTTCAACGAGCACGGAGAACTCATCATCGCCGAACTCTCCCCTGAGGGCTACAAACAAAATAGCCGAGGCAAGCTCATGCATCGCACAGCAGCGGGGATGCCAAGCCGCATAGGTGGCGTCACCTGGGCCCATCCTGCTTTTGCCTATAAACACGTTCTCGCCCGCAACGATGAGCAACTGGTCTGCGCTGACCTGAGTGCGAGATAAATCCGATCATTCAGAAATCCAGCTCACCAGCGAATTTATCTGGTCAGAAAAATCACCAGCAGTTCGTGATCGTAGAGTTATTGAATAAAGGATCCCCGGGGCAAGCCCCGAGGTATTTACCCGAAGGTAATATAACGATTTTATCGAGGCTCCTTTGGCTTCACGTGCTTTTCAAGCGAAGCCGCTCGAGCATTGAGCAGGGGAAAATATTTACTCCGAAATGCCACAAACTCGGGGGTATCGCATTGAGTATGGATCGTCATGCGCTTGCGGTAAGGAACGTAGTTTCCGATGTGCCAACCAATGTTTCGATAGATGCAAAAGTCTCCCGGATTTAAAACCAACTGAACGGCATCCGGCATGGCTTGGCAGTAGTTGAGGCAGTAAAGCTCCAAGGACTCATCTGATTGTTCGCTTGTCTCGTTCCGTAGAATTTCCTGGGTCGAGGACGCATAGAGTTCCCTCTCCTCTTTCGTGTTACGAACGCGTTTAAAGCTCCTTGGCACATACCAGGTGGAATTATCTTCGTAGAGCGGGCAATTCACTTGGTTCCAGAAGTTGAAATCATTTGAAATCCCCTCCCAAGCCTTGTCTCCGAAATTCTCTTCCCAAAGCGCTTTTTCAATATGATCGCGAAAATCCCTATGCCATTCGGTTGACCAGGGCCGATCGCATGGTCCAAACAGAATAGTGGCGTCTGCGGTGGGCTGCAAAAAATGCGCAGGTGTGAGCAGATCTTGAATGGCTTGATTCAGGCCTTCAATTTCGTCGAAATCCTTGAACACGTTCATGTCCAATTCTTCCCGGCAGGTATTGATTGCCGAAAGTCGCTGGGCCTGCGGACCGTCAATCCGGCGGGCGATCGCTTGGGCTTTAGCAGCCTCTCGGCGTAAGTCTTTCAGCAAAGACGCTGGGATAATTTGCGGGATAATGTGATATCCTTCCTCGCGGTAGCGTTTGCGATCTTCTTCGGTAATGGGTGTGATCATGAGCGGGTACTATGATTCTTCTTTCTACAATCTTATTCACAAAGGCCGTTGCGTCTGGCTAAAACTCAACTTCATGAATAGAGCAATCAGGCATGGGCTCTTCGGCTCAAATGCGCAAATAAACCGGTGGTTTACCGTCGAGCTCAAGAGCAGGATGCGCCAATAAAAAGCAAATTCTTATGCGTATGAAATCAGCCCTCTTCTTCAGTATCGGATTCACACTCCTTTATTCCACCATAGCCGTCGCGCAAAACACCGAGCGCGCGGCCAATACGACCAACCCCAGCGATCCGAATAACAACGAAACCCTCATGTCCCGATTCCTGGACATGGACAAAAACGGCGACCAAAAATTGACCATCGACGAGGCCCAAGGCCAACTCAAAACAACATTCAATCGAGTGGACGCCAACAAGGACGGGTATCTGACTCGGAGCGAACTCCGAGCGTTGGCGGGACGATTGGGCGCGAACGGGAATCGCACCGCCACCGCCATCCAAAACACCAACCCAGATCCCAAGATGTCCACCAAGGAGCTACTCAAGCTGGCCCCTCAGGGCGTTACCGTCGTACCCGACATCGCCTACCGCGCAGGACATGAAGCCTGGAAACTCGACCTCGCGATGCCCACTCAAACAAGCGACACGCCTCGGCCAGCGATCATCTATATCCATGGCGGCGGATGGACGAAAGGGGATAAACGCGGCCAGGGGATTCAGACTGTTCTTGGCTACGCCACGAAAGGATTCGTCGCGCTCTCCGTGAATTACCGCCTGGATGCCGACAAAAAAGCATGCGTCGAAGATGTAAAATGCGCTACACGCTGGCTTCGCGCTAATGCTGAAAAATACAATGTCGATCCTGAGCGCATCGGAGCGGCTGGGAATTCCGCAGGTGCCCATCTGGCGCTTATGCTCGCCATTTGCCCACCCTCGGCAGGGCTCGAAGGCGACGGTCCTTATCAGCAATACTCCAGCGGAGTCCAGGCGGTCCACGGCAGTTCGACCCCCGCGAAGCCCAATCATCGCGTACGTAGAGGCGACAATTCGGATTACTCCAACATACAGGCCATGACCTATGTCAACGCCGACACGCCGCCGCTCTATTTCATTCATGGAGCAGAGGATGCCCAAAAGGCCCCCGTCCAATACCTTGAAGAATTCGTCACTGCCCTCAAGGAAGCAGGCGCCGAGGATGTCACTTACAAACGCTACGACGACGCTGGTCATGGTGTTTACGTTCAACACATCGAAGAAGCCCGTCCCGCCCGCGAAGCCTTCTTTGTTCGTACGCTCATGAAGTAATCCGAGCCTGCATGAACAAGCGGTCAAGTATATGACCCTCTAGAAGAAACCCTCGGCCCTTGGTCCACTCGCAACCAAACGCTGTGGACTGGACTTCCTCAACACACGACTTCAGAAACCTTGACCGCTAAAAAACGCTCGAAGAGGGAGAATTTATCGGCAAGTCTTCCTCAACATTGATTTACGAATACGAACAATCGTACAGATTCCCGAAGCCATCGAAATGACAAGAGAAGATCAACGACCGAGCCTGGAACAATTCAATGCGCTCTTCTCCGTTTGAAATCCAACGCGACAACACTCCCCGCTCAATTCCAATGACAGCAACATCATTTCAAACAACCAATCGCCGAATCGCTTTCCTGACGATCCTAATCCAATCGACGTTGCTGCTAACCGCCAACGCAGCCTCACCCCAACCGAACATCATTCTCTTCCTAGCCGACGATATGGGACAAGGTGAGACTTCGGTTTATCAGGATTTTACCGAAAATGCCGATAGCGAACAAGTGTTCACGCCGAACATGCAGCGACTTGCTGAAACAAGCGTGCGCTTCCTAGACGCCCACTCCGCCAGCGCCACCTGCAACCCATCTCGTCGCGCAATCATGAGCGGCGGATTCGCTCGTCGCGAACTTTTGGATGCGCCCACCATGGAACAAGCGCTCAAGCGCGGAGGCTATCGAACCTACGGCGTCGGTAAATGGCATCTCCCCTTCAAACATGGACCCAAGCCCGGCCAATCTCCTATCGAACTGGGTCCGTTTACCTTTGGATTCGATCACTACATGGGAACCGATCACAATGTCCGTAAAAGCGCTTCCTATTTCCTCGACCGCACTGTTATGCTCTTGGATGAAAAGACCGGTACTTTAATTCCAAACAAAAGCAATAGGGAGCCGGGATACGACCAACCAGGCGGACCCCGCGAAGAGATCTCCCAACAACTCTGGCTAGACTACGCTCGGCAATGGATGAACGAACACAAAACAGACGGCCCCCAACAGAACGTTCCCTTTTTCCTCTACTACGCCTCTCACGCCAATCATACCAACTATCGGCCTGCGGAAACGATAGACAGCATTCCCGTCAACGGAGCCGCCCAAACCGTCGACGGACAACCCTTAGTCTCGAACCGCGAAGGTCTGATTCGCGAACGCTCCGAAATGGTATATGAAAACGATGTCGCCCTCGGAGTACTATTGGATTGGCTTGAAGCGACGACCGATCCCCGAAACCCGGGTCACCCGATGATCGACAACACCCTATTCGTATTCACAAGCGACAACGGTTCCGACGCCGATGTAAGAGCGCCCGGACAAGGCCGACTTCGCGGACGCAAACTCACGGAATGGGAAGGCGGCAATCGTGTTCCCTGCATCATCCTCTGGGGATCTCGTTTCCCCGCAGGATCAACCTCGGGCTCCACTATCAGCGGTGTCGATCTATTCGCCACTTTCTCCGAAGCTGCAGGTGTAACCCTAAATCCAAACGAAGCCTTGGACAGCTTTAGCCTCCTCGATATATTGAGGAACCCCAGCTCCGATCCCTACGCCCGTCCCCAAAGTATTCATACGATGGTAGGCAACCGAATCAGAGCAACGCGCCTAGGTCCCTACAAAGCAGTCGAACCCAAGAAGAGCGACGGATCCATGGAACTCTATCATCTTCAAAAGGACCTAGGCGAAACCAAAAACCTCGCGAGCAACCCCGAGTACAAGCAGCAAGAAGCCGCTCTCCGCCAAGCCCTCGCCCAATCCCTCGAAAACGGCCGCACTCGACCAGCGATGTGACCCCTACTGCTGAGAAACAGCCGAGTTAAAAGGTCAGACTCTCGCCCTTCCAAACCACTGAAACGGTTACAGAGGAAGGTCATTGCCTTGGAAAACAAGCGGCGGCAAGGTAGCGCGCATATTACTACTCCAGATCCCATGAAATACATCCATCAGTTTCTGTTCTTCCTGCTCGCAAGCATCCCCTTTGCAGAAGCGGACACACCAAATATTCTCTATATTTTCACCGACGACCAAAGCATCCGGACAATCAGCTGCTACACGGAAGCCCAACCCTGGATAAAGACCCCGAATATCGATCGCTTGGCCGAAAACGGGTTGCGATTCCGGTACTGCTATACAGGCGCGAAATGCGTTCCCTCCCGAGGCAATGCCCTAACAGGCATGCTCCAGTATCACTACGACCGGGAGACCTCCTATTGGCCGAGCCATTTCAGATCGCAAGGCTACTACACGGGCATGATTGGCAAATGGCACTGGAATGTGCCGAGGTACAAAGAGGCGTGGGACTGGTCGGCCGTGTGGGAACATCACCTCCCCGAGAACGGCAAGAATTACTATTGGGATCAGTCCCTCCGCATCAACGGAGAAGAGCTGATGCCTCTGGAACAATACAGCACGGACGCCTACACGGATCTAACCATTGAATTCCTCGAAGAGCGTGCGGCAGAGCCCGATCAGCCCTGGTACTTCTGGCTGTGCTACGGCGCTGTCCATGGCCCCTACACTCCGGCGGACCGGCACATCGGCGACCTGGAAGACGCGCCCGAGATGGTCTATCCGAAAGATTTGTGGCCGCCTCGCCCGGACAAGCCGGAGCACATGGTAACCCTTTCGACCAATACGCCTCACCCAGAAACGGGAAAACCGATGAAAGGTAACAGCTCCCTGGATACAGCAGTGAAGATGTACCATGAAGCGGTCTTGGCCATCGATGAAGGCGTAGGGCGCATCATGAAGACTCTGGAAGAGACCGAACAATTGGAGAATACCGTCGTGGTCTTCACATCGGACCAGGGCTACGCCTGGGGCCAACACGGCTTCAACTTGAAAATCGCTCCCTATGACGCCAACCTCCTCGCGCCGTTGATCATCCACTGGCCCGGCAAAGTGCCTCTCAACACTCGAAGCACCGTTCCAGTAAACGGGGTGGACCTAATCCGCACCTTTCACCAATTGGCCGAGATCAAACCGGCTGCCGATCTAGACGGACGCGATCTGAGTGAACTCTTCTTCCACCCTGAAACTCAAAGCTGGGATGACAAACCCATGCTGCAAACCTACACGGGAAATATTTATGGAGAAGAGCAGTTATTAGAGGAATTGGAGAACGCGCACAAAACCGGTGAGTGGGACAATTTCAATACCCATAAGACAGGGATCAAAGCCTGGCTGATGGCGCGCAAAGGCAAGCACAAGTACATCCGCTACATCTACAAGGACTACCTGGATGAACTCTATGATCTGGAGGCGGACCCGGAAGAATTATTCAACCTGGCCGTGAGACCTGAGTACCATAAAACAAAAATGGAAATGCGGGCCCTACTAACTGAAGAACTGAAGAAGGACGGAGCGAAGTTCCTTCCTCTGCTACCGGAACCCATCCAGGTATACTAGACCAAGGCGTACATTCATCGAACCTATTTTAGAGTATATAGCTGTCATGAAAACAATTTCAATTATTATTATTTCCGCACTATTTTATACTTTTCCAAGTTTTGCCCAAACAGGGCCCGCAATGAATGTAATGAGTTTCAATATTAGAATTGATAACCCCAAGGATGGAGCGCAAAACTGGCAATTGAGAAAAGAGAACGCCGTAAGAATGATAGATTATTATGATTTAGATATAATCGGGATGCAGGAAGTATTTATTAATCCGCTCAATTATCTAAAAAGAAATCTCGAACAATATAATACGATTGGCGTTGGCAAAGACGATGGTATTGAAAAAGGCTCTTTCACTCCTATTTTCTACAAGAAGGAGAGATTTTCGGAACTTGATAGTGGCACCTTCTGGCTCAGCGAAACGCCTCATAAAACCAGCAAAGGCTGGGATGCAAATTTGAACCGAATTGCTACTTGGGCAAAATTGAAAGACAGAACCACGGGAAAAGTCTTTTTGTTCATGAATACGCATTTTGACCACAGAGGGGATAAGGCCCGAATTGAAAGCGCCAAACTTCTGAAAGCGAAACTAAAAGAATTGAGTAACGATTTACAGATTATCCTCTCCGGTGATTTCAATTTAACTCCCGATTCCGAGGGAATCAACACTCTCAAAGAACCCAATGGAGAACATACGTTGCTGGATTCCAAAAGTATTTCCAAATACAATTATGGTCCCGACTGGACTTCATGCGGCTTCGATAATCGTCCATTTGAAAGACGAAAGATCATCGACTACATTTTTGTAAATCGAATCACCAAGATACTTCGTTATGCGGTTCTTTCTGAAAGACTGGAAGATCTCTACCTATCTGATCATTGCCCCGTTTTTGTTCAGCTTGAATTGTAACGCTTAGGTACCTGAGTCGTCTCAGCATTCCCAAGGCCAAAAGTTGACATGGGAGGGTTGTCAGAGGCGAGCATACGCGATTTGGGCTCAAAAGAATCGACGAAACTAAGCGTAGATGCTGCAGCAATTGGCGACATGAACGAATTTGTCCACGCGCCCGAGTCATTCGGATCGACAATAACTTTCCGGTCAGGGTAGACAGGTCGGGTCCCGGACCCGCCAACACAGATGAGATGTCGCCTCCTTCTTCGCATAAAGCTACCACAGGACACGGTCAGCGAGGTGACCTACAGTAGAGGTTTTGCGAATGTACAATTCATATATTTTGAAAGATTGGACAGCCTCTAAAAAATCATGCGGATCAATTGGCTTTCGCGTGGAAGTATCTAATTTGTCTGTACCGTAATATAGTTACTGGACGAGTAGGAGGTCATTCCTTTATCTTGCTCTTGAAAACTGAGCATACTCACGGTCTTTACGTGATCGGGAACACGCACCTCCAGCTGCCACAAACGGTCATTCTTTTTCTCCATGGCTTGCTCTTCCCAGACATCGTATTCATAGCCGACGGATCCTGCTGTAAAACGGTCAAAGGTGTAATGCAAGGCGACGCTTTTAGGCGCGTCTTCACGAAAGATCACCGTTACGGAAAGCGTACGGTCTTCGGAGTCATAGCGATACTGAATATCGGGTTTCTCTAAAATCGCATCCTCGCCGAGAAAAAACTCAGAGAAAAAAGCGATTCGACTGGCTTTTGCTTCTTCCGAATCGGGCGTAACGCTGACTCCGAGAAGCGGAG
>JAJFLS010000086.1 GCA_021772595.1 Opitutales bacterium | reverse complement strand
CTCAATTATTGTTGCCTGCGTTTCAATCCGCTGCCGCTTGGAAGCTACGCTCGCTCTCACTCCGCTTTCGCCAAACGGTTCCGGTATTCCGATGGCAGGCACCCGAACTCGGCACGGAAGAGCTTGCTGAAGTAGCTCATGTCGGAAATGCCTATTTGCTCGAGTGTCTCGCCGACTGTCAGGTCGCCGGTCTCCAGCAGTTGCGCTGCGCGCTTCAAGCGCATGAGCCGGATGAAATGAAACGGCGGCTGCCCGGTGACGGCTTTCATTTTCCGATAAAGCGTCGCTCGGCTCATACTCATATGGGCGGCGAACACCTCGACATCGAGATCCTCGTCTTTCATGTGGGTTTCCATGAAGGCCATCGCCCGCTTCAAAAACTGCTCGTCTGTCGAACTGACCGTCACTTCCTCGGGCTGAACGATGATCTGGCGAGTGAATCGCTCACGGAGTATGCGTCGCGATTCCAGGAGATTTTCGATGCGGGCTTTCAGCAGATCCAGATTGACGGGCTTCGAAAAATAGTCGTCCGCGCCATTCTCGATTCCCTTGAGCCGATACTCGTCCGAGCTTCGGGCTGTCAGCATCAGAATCGGTATGTGGCTGGTCTCTTCGCACGTTTTCAAGGTCGAGCATAATTCCAGGCCATCCATCTCCGGCATAATCAAATCCGTCACTATCAAGTCCGGCATTTTCAAGATCGCTTCGTCGACTCCGTCTCGCCCGTTTTCCGAGAGCAATACTCGATAGTGTTCGTCCAGCTCTCTACTCAGAAAGGCGCGGACGTCGGAATTGTCTTCCACGATCAGCACGCTCGCTCGCTCGGAATCACTCGCTTCGCAGGTTTCGGAATTCGGATCTAGGATTTCAGATTTCGGACTTCTGTCCTCGGCGTTCTCCAGCGATTCGGCCGATTCGTCATCGATCAGCGGTAGCTGCACCGTGAAACGCGAACCTTTGGAGGAGCCATTGTTTCCGTAGATGGGGCTCTCCACTGCGATCTCTCCTCCCCACAATTCTACAAGATGGCAGGTGTACGCCAGACCAATGCCGGTCCCCTCGTAAGTTCGTTCGATCGCGCTTTCGCGATAGAATGGCTTGAAGATCAGCTCCTGTTTCTCCTCTGGAATCCCAATCCCGTTGTCTGCCACCGCGATCCTTAGCATATCGGGCTTGGCCTTTCCCAACTGGCGACTTGTTCTAGGAGTATCGAAAGCGGCGGTCACAATGATCTTGCCCTCTTCGGGCGTGTACTTGATCGCGTTGGACAACAGGTTTGAAACGATATGCTGCAGCTTTTCCGGATCGAAACAGCAGACGTGGCGATTCTCAGTCATAGAGAACTCGAAGCTCTGCTGTTTTCCCTCCCATAGCGACGCGTGAGCATGGATCGCTTCCTTGAGAAAAAACGCCAGATCCGAACGAACCGGATCGTATTTCAGTTTTCCCAACTCCACCGTACGGAATTCGAGCAGTTGGTTCACCAAGCCCTTCATCTTCCGAGCGTTACGGTAGACCATCCCCAATCCCTCCTTCATTCGAGCGTTCGGGGCGTTTTTCAGCATGCTCTCCAGGGGACCCAGAATCACAGTCAGCGGTGTACGCAGCTCATGGGATACGTTCGTGAAAAAGTCGATTTTGAACTCCTCCATCGCTACGATATGCTTGATCCGCATGCGAACCATGAGGACGATCAGCGTCGCGATAACGCCTGCCGTCAACGCCATCGAAGCAATAAACCACGGTCGTTTCCACAGGAACGGCTTCACTGAAAAGTTCGCCACGGCGGGCGTCGGGTCCACGTTCCAATCTGCGTCGCGAGCTCGAACCTCCAATCGGTAGTCTCCCGCCTTCATGGACGGAATCACCGTTTCTATGATTTTCTCAAAAGGCGTCCACGATTCTCCATTCACGCGGTAGGAATACTCGAGATCCGAGTGTCGAGTGAGCGACCATTTATCCAATCCTGTCCATACAATATGAGCATTTCCCGATTCCGAAAACGTCGATTGGTATTCGCTCAATATCGTCTCAGGCGGACTCCTATCCGGGACGTAGCGAATCGTCTTAAACTCTACCTCGGCATCTCTCGAACTCGGGCTAACATTATAGTTCCACGAGCGCGTGCTGAGATTGATCCATAACGCTCCATCCGGCGACTCCACCAATCGTCCGCCTCTTCGCTGAATCTGCAGTCCGGGCATCAATACGCGGTGACTCCAAGACTGACCGTCAAATCGACTCAATCCATCAGTTGTCGCCGCCCATATTCCTGGCAAGGCCTTCCCCGCAAGCAGGTTCACAACATTGAAATTCGTCCGCTCTCGAGTGCTTGAGATTCGCCGCCATTGGTCATCGACTCGTCGAAATACGCCAGAACGCCAATTCCCTACCAAAAGAGAGCCATCGGAATCAGTTGTAAGGCCGTTGGGCCAATCGCCACTGAAATCATCCATAACCTCGAGTTTGTAACCCTCTCGTATACGAGTGAGCGAACGACCTGAAAACCAAAGATCACCCTCTTGGGATTGAGCGATCCCGGCTATGCGTGGAGGCGCCTCTGGAGGCTTGAAGTAGCGAAATGACGGCACGTCTCCGTCAGTTCGATACTGCAAGAGACCCCCCGAGCGACCTTTCGAATTTTTGTCCTCCATATTCGACCCGAAGTAGATCGTGCCATCTTGAGACTCGAAAGCGGCAGAATGGCTCAGCATAAGGCTGAATTCAGGATGCGTTTGCCGCGTCCACGAGCCATTTTTCAACCAGGCAACCGCAGCGATCTCCCCATGACTGCCAGAAGCCCAAACGAGACCATCTCGAGCAGCGATAAGAGAATTTGGCCTGTCTATTAATCCATCCTCTTCGCCAAACGAGCTCCAGCTTCCATTCAGCGGATCTCGTCTCACCACCCGCTTATCTCGGCTCAAGAACCAGTCGGTTCCCTCTCGATCGCGACATTGGTAGTTGAGATCCGTATAGGTTTTCCATCTTCGAATAGAGAGGTCGAGTAAATGTACGCTGTCGTTGCGACCGCCAAACACTAGTTGATTATCGCTCAGCAGTCGCAAAAAGGGAACATCGCTCGTATACTGATTCAAATCGTGGGCGGACCAGGAACCCTCGGAATAACCGATTAATTCTCTATTGGAGATAATCCAAACCTCGCCGTCAGATTCGATAGACATCGACTGAATCTTTGATTTCGTCAACCCGCCCCAGCTATCGAGAACCGTCGTCACGGAATCTTCCTCGACCATTCTCATCGCTAGCGTCGGACTGTTGACAGCCACCCAAATCCGGCCTCTCGGCCCCTCGGCGACAATCGCGAAATTTGGAAATTCGCCATGGTCTGTTTCAAGTTGAAACGGTTCTCCAGTCGGCAAACCACTAGACTCATCCAGCTCGTATCTAATGACTTCACCTGTTCTCGTATCAGTGAGCCATAGTCTATTTTTCCGATCGACGACCACGCTAGATACATTAGACAGTTCACACTCAACACGAGTCGTCTTATCCCCATTAAATCGATACAATCCACTGGGAGTGCCAAACCAGACACTTCCGTCTGCGGACTCTGCCATTCGCTTTCTCGACCATCCCGCATATTCTACATCAAGCAACCGAGTCCATACCCCATCCACAAGCCGAGCAAACATTCGATTGGACAGCACGTATACCGACCCATCGGAAGCGACCAAGACGTCCACCGCTCCATCAGCTTCCAGTCCCGCTTCCTCAAACAAATAAGGACGAGTCTGATGTCCGTCGTACTCCAACACGCCGCCATATATCGCAAACCAGAGCGTTCCATCGGGCGCCTCATCAATTTGTCTGACATGGTATGGGGCCAAGGCCTCCAATTCGGACCAACGCCAAGCCTCGTCGAATGCGAGCGGTTCGACCGGAGTGTAGGGTCGCGACGCGAGCGCCCATTCTCCGAGCAGGAGAATTCCGATTTGCAGTAGCGTTATTCGAACCAGGGGCATGGTCAGTTTGCAGTAAGTCTGCAGTAACGGTAGTCCAGATCCGCCGTAATGCAAGGCGCGGTTTCGACCAGAGCTGAGGGCCAGGCCTTCTGCAGACACGCACGGGATCCGTCGAATCCGAAATCTACAGGATCGACCTATACTAGTACCTGGGCTGCGACGTAGGGGCTTTGGATGCGAATACCGCACAAGCAACAATAACACTTCAAACCCGGTCGTAGCAACCAAAGCCCCGACAAAAAAAACGCACAACCGGTTGCCGGGAAGCGGGTTAAAGTCTT
>JAJFLS010000085.1 GCA_021772595.1 Opitutales bacterium | reverse complement strand
GCGGCTGCTTAGGGATAAGCAGCCCTACCATTATGATATTCAATAGTATGCGTTATTCGTTGCCGGATTGATCAACTCGATCATTAAGTCCGCCTTGTCCAGGTTGACCATATCCGCGGCCGAATCGATGATCGCTTGGTAATGCTCTTCTGCTCCGTCCTCCAGGGCGTGGGCCATGAGTCTTAAATCGTGCTCCTTGCAAAACTGAGCAAACTCCGGGGTTAGGTGCTCAAGCCGGTATTCGATGATTTGTGGATTGTACGCTAATACACGCTTGAGGCCCTCCACATCCGTGGCGTTCATTTTTAGAGGGATCTTCGGATCGAGAGCTCTCAATTCTTTCGCCCGCTCGTCTTTGGAGAACCAGAAAAAGCAGTCCTTCTCGAAACCGGTTTTGTAAATGAGAGCGAGCAGCTTTTTCAAATCCGCATCCTTCACGTCGAAGTAGATTTTTATTTTCCCGCTGAACTCGTTTAGAAACGGTTCGAGCCGCGGCACGCGTTCTCCCTTGAACTCATTGCTGAACCAGCTCCCCGCATCCAGATTTTCGATATAGGCGGACGTTCGTTCTGCGATAGCGCCAGATCCGTCGGTAGTCCGATCAAGGGTACGATCGTGAAGGATGTAGAATACGCCATCTTGGCTCGTCCGCACATCGATCTCAACATAGTCAACCCCGAGTTCGACGCACTTCTGTGCTGACGCCATCGTGTTCTCAGGAGCTAGGTGGTTCGCTCCGCGGTGGGCAACGATTTCCAGATTTCGTGGAGCCTCGGAACAGGCAGCTGCGAATAGACACATCGCGAAAAGCATAATAATTCGGAGAACGGTGTTCATGGATTTAGGATCATAAGGGAAATTCTCGAAATTGGAATGCGAAAAATGCATCTGCGGCAGAATCAACCTACGTGCCTCAACGCCCTCTTTGGTCATTGCGAAAAACAATAATTCATGCATCACGTTTCAATCATGATTGGAATCCGTACTCGTATTTCCCTAATCCTCGTTCTCGCGATTAGTTGTTTTTGTACGCAATCCACCGGATTCGCGACCTCATCAGACGAGCTCCACAAACTGTTCGACGACTATTGGGCCTACGAAATGGAAGCGGATCCATTTGCTGCAACTAGTTCGGGAATTCATAGCTACAACGATCGCGTGCCAGACGCGTCTCCCGAAGCGCTCCGCAAGTCTTTGGCCGCTCGAAAGCAGTTCAACGAGCGCCTCGATGCGGTCGACCGCTCCGGCAGCGACCCCAGCGACGCTTTAAGCGCGGACCTTCTCTCCTTTATCCTGAAGCACAAAATCGAATTCGCAGCATTTGAGGGATGGCGGATACCATTTCTTTCCGACTCGGGATTCCATTCCGACTTTGGCTATGTGGTAAGCGCGACGCCGTTCAAGAACGAAAACGACTATCGCAATTATCTAAAACGCCTGTCGTTGCTTCCCGGATACCTCGAACAAAACCTGGAGAACATGCGGACCGGCCTCAAAGACGGTTTCACGCAGCCAAAGGAAATTCTCGAAAAAATCCTGCCGTCTTTCGAAGCCCAAGTCACAGACAAGCCGGAAGAACATCCGCTCTTTCGGCCCTTCAAGTCGATTCCGGACTCCGTAGATCCGGATGTGCGAAAAGGCCTCGAGAAGGAAGGGCGCCGGCTCTTGTCCCAGAAACTCATTCCAGCCTACGCTCGTCTAGTGTCGTTCATGCGCGACGAATATATGCCCAATTCCCGCGAGACCTTGGGAGCTATCGAATTGCCCAACGGAGAAGACTACTACGCCGCGCTCGTCCGGTACTTTACGACGCTTGATGACGCGACTCCCGAAGCGATCCACCAGCGCGGGCTGCAAGAAGTGAAACGCATCCGCAGCGAAATGGACGACGTAATCACGGAAACCGGCTTCGGTGGAACCTTCGAGGGCTTTTTAGGTTTTCTCCGGACCGATCGCCAATTCTATGCGAAGACTCCCGAGGAGCTTCTTATGCGAGCCGCCTGGATCGCCAAGAAAACCGACGGACGCTTGCCTGCTTTTTTCGGGAGACTCCCTCGCCAGCCGTATTCAGTAAATCCTGTCCCGGACGAACTCGCTCCGAACTACACAAGCGGGCGTTACTTGCCGTCGCCGCCGGGAAGCAGCCGCGGTGGACAGTATTGGGTAAACACATACGCCTTGGAGACGCGTTCGCTCTATCAGCTCGTCGCGCTTTCTTTGCACGAAGGCGTTCCAGGTCATCATCTCCAAATATCGCTCGCTTACGAAATCGAGAACGCGCCCGAATTTCGCAAGCAATTCTATCCGCACGCATACGGCGAAGGCTGGGGGCTCTACAGTGAAAAGCTCGGCGTCGAAATGGGTATCTACGAAACGCCCTACGATCACTTCGGTCGGCTGTCCTACGAAATGTGGCGAGCGTGTCGGCTAGTCGTGGATACGGGATTGCACTCCAAAGGCTGGACCCGTCAGCGAGCCGTGGATTATTTGGGATCGAACACGGCATTGTCCATGCACACGGTAGGTACCGAGATCGATCGCTACATCGCGTGG
>JAJFLS010000084.1 GCA_021772595.1 Opitutales bacterium | reverse complement strand
GGACCGAGCCGGTCCTCCCTCCCATTATTACACGTCATGAAAATCTTTAAACTACTAGGCATAGCTCGCAGCAGTCTCTTAAAGAATCGGACGCGCAGTATTTTGACGATGCTGGGTATCGTTATCGGAGTCGGAGCGGTTATCGTGATGGTGGCGATTGGCGAAGGCGCTCAGCAGAATATTGAAACGCGTATCAATTCTCTCGGTACAAATTTAATTATGGTGCGCTCTTCCTCGAATTCGGCGGGCGGAGTGCGTCGAGGATTCGGAAGCTCGCGAACCTTGTTGCTTAAGGACGAGCAGACGATACGCGAACAGTGTGATTTAGTGATGGCTGCGTCCGGTATCGTAAATGTCAACGGCCAGATAATCGGCGGCGGCACAAACTGGTCTTCTTCGGTCATGGGAGTGTCGCCCGAATACACGACGATCAAGAGTTGGGATTTGGAAGAAGGCTCGTTCTTTACCGAGAGAGATATTCGAGCGAAAACCAAGGTTGCGGTCGTTGGAACTACGATTAGGGACAATCTTTTTGGTGGTGGCAATGTGATTGGTCAGAGTATTCGGATACAAGCGGTCCCGTTTAAGATCATCGGCCTTTTGAAGTCGAAAGGTTCAACGGGAGCCCAAGACCAGGACGATGTCGTTCTTGTCCCTTTGACGACTGCCGCGTTCCGTTTGAGGGGCGACTCGAAGTATGTAAGCCAAATCTATGTGAGCGCCGTTAGTATGGACTTATTGGATGCGGCTCAGGAAGAAGTAGCTCAGACACTTCGCATGGCGCACAAGCTGATCGATGGCGAAGACGATGATTTCGACCTCAGGACGCAAACAGAGCTAACCGAAGCATTTACTTCTTCAACTGAGACGATGACTACCTTGTTGGCCTGGATCGCGGCCATTTCCCTGTTTGTTGGCGGGGTTGGAGTTATGAATATCATGCTCGTTTCCGTTACGGAACGAACGCGGGAAATCGGAATCAGGGTTGCCGTAGGCGCGCGCGGTTTTGATGTGATGATGCAATTCTTGATCGAAGCGGTGGTGTTGAGTCTGATTGGCGGTCTGACAGGAATCGGGCTATCATTCGGCGTTTGCGAAGCCCTTACAAGGTTCAGAGGAATGACGACTATTATTCAAAGTGACATTATTGTGCTCTCTCTGGCAGTTTCGGCTGTCATCGGCATTTTCTTCGGATTGTATCCGGCTAAGAAAGCTTCCGAGCTCGATCCGATCGACGCCTTGCGACACGAGTAGTTAGGATTTACCCACGGATTGCACGGATAGGCACGGATTTGATTTTGTAGGAGCGGCTTTACGCCGCGATAGACAACCGAATGATCGCGACATAAAGTTTTAGGAACTCTGTCCGCTACTTCAAGTAACGGTCGTTGAGCTTCTTGCGAGACCAGAGCAGCTATCGGGCGGTTTATGTTCTTTAGTTGCGGCTTCGCTGCTCTAGAAAATCTGTTGTTTGAAAATAGTTTTTCCTGATGTCACGAAAGGCGGAATTGATTGATAATAAAAAGTATTAGAATAGATAATACACTTGTCGATTTAAGGCCGAATTTCTGGGTCGTCAACGGATACAGAGCTTGACTTCTGAAACCATGCAAAATAAAAAGGGGGTCGCCCTATTTCTTGGGAAGTACTAGTTTAGGGTTAGTGCAATAGGTTGAGAATTCTGCAGGTGACTTCGCATGTGAAGAGTGCAGAGGCAGGCAATGTTTTTCATACGCGGTCTTCGTGAATGAAGACCCGACAAGCAATGTTCATAATGATCAGATTCATTGGACAGACTCTTAAAGGAGGATTCTTCGAACCAGAATCTCAAGACTGATTGCCCATGACCAATCCTGAAAAATCCATCGGTTCCAAACTCATCGAGCTTTCGCTCGACGAAGGCGAGTTGTGGTCTCGTTTCTTTAGCATCTACCCGCTTGTCCTTGTTGGCACCCTCGAGGAGGACGGCTCGCCTGACATTGCTCCGAAGCATCTCGCGATGCCGATGAGCTGGCAAAACTGGTTTGGTTTCGTATGCACGCCTCGCCATCGGACTTATCACAACGCAAAGCGTAGCCGCGCGTTTACAGTGAGCTACCCAGGCCCTGCTCAGATTGTTGAAGCCAGCTTAGCAGCCGCGCCGCGAGACGGACACGATATCAAGCCCTCCATGGAGGCTATTGAAACTATACCCGCCACAGCAGTAGACGGCGTCCTCGTAGCGGACTGCCTTTTGAACCTCGAGTGCGCACTTGATCGAATAGTCGATGAACTTGGCGAGAACAGCCTTCTTATTGGGCGCATCGTAGCTGCCCACGCTCACCCCGGCATACTTCGGGCTAATGACCGCGACGACAACGAGCTCATTAGCGAGCATCCTTTGCTCGCGTACCTTTATCCGGGTCGCTTCGCTTCTGTAGGATCGAGTCAGGCCTTTCCTTTCCACTCCGGTTTCTGTCGCTAGCAAATCCCAGGCTATGACTTCTACGGACACCATTTTCGAGTACTTGGAAAAAAATCGGGCCGAGCTGGTTGCGTTTCTCGAAGCCCTCGTCAAGCTTGAAACTCCTTCGGCCGAATCGTCAACGCACGGCGCTGCGCTTGATCTCATGGAGGGCGCCTATAAGGATCTGGATTACAAGACGCTCCGTCTAGCCGGTTCGGCCTGTGGGGGTCAACTTATTGCCTGTCCGCGCGATCGTGTCCGCCATCGTTGTACGCAACTTCTCATAGGCCACGTCGATACCGTCTGGCCTGAGGGAACTCTAGAACGGATGCCGCTTTACCAGAACAACGGCAATATCCACGGGCCCGGAATTTTCGACATGAAGGCGGGCTTAACCCAAATGCTTTTCGCCCTTCGGGCGCTGCGGGCAACAGGCGCGCTTCCCACAGTCACGCCGGTCGCGTTCATCAATACAGACGAAGAATTTGGCAGCCACGAATCAACCCGGCAGATTGTTCGCCTGGCTCGAATCTCGGATCGGGCATTCGTCCTCGAGCCTTCTCTCGGTCCGGAGGGCAAACTCAAAACCGCCCGCAAGGGCGTGGGTCGTTTCGAGATTCACGTCAAAGGGAAGGCCGCTCATGCAGGATTGAATCCCGAGAGCGGGGTGAGCGCTATCCTCGAACTCTCTCACCAAATCCAGACCCTTTTTTCCATGAACGACGCGGACAAGGGTATCACTGTGAATGTCGGAATGATCGACGGCGGACTCGGCGCCAATGTAATAGCCCCCGAAAGCGTCGCTAAGGTCGACGTCCGCGTGCCAACCCATGCCGACGCGGCATTCGTCGAGCACGCAATCTATGGGTTGAAATCGCATGCCGAGGGCACGGAGGTCACCGTAACGGGTGGCATGGGACGACCGCCTATGGAGCCCTCGCCAGGTGGCGAAGCGCTTTGGGAGCGCGCTCGATCTATCGCGAACCGCCTCGAAATCGAGCTCGATCATGGCGTCGCAGGTGGCGGCTCGGACGGCAACACGACCAGTCAGTTCATTCCCACTCTCGATGGGCTAGGCGCTGTGGGCGACGGCGCCCATGCTGAGCATGAGCATGTTCGCGGAGACAAGCTCGTCGAACGGACGGCGCTGCTAGCTCTGCTTTTACTCGAACCGCCAATGGAAAAATGAAAAACGTACTCCATACTTCACTGACTCGCATCGCCAATTTTAGCGATGACACGAAGTTCACCAAGCTTCCCCGGTCCGAATGGGAATGGGGCGATTACGTGGTCGCTGAAGTCGCTAAGCCACCTGGCCGTGGAGCTTTGGTTGAAATGCCCAGCGGCCGACTCACTAGCGTCTTTATGAGCGATTTGCTCGTGGGGGCTCTTGGTACCCGGCATGCAACTCTCGAGCTAACGGGAACCTGGAAAGAGATTGGCGACGACGGGCGACTCCATCTGCTTACCGCCGCTGGCCTCATGGGCAAGCTCACTTCCATTTCCTCTTTTTCATCAGCTCACCCTATGGAGCTTGATTATGTGGGCCATCTGGTTTCGCAAGGCCGCAAAGCCACGATGAGCGATTTCGTTTCGCTGCGCTCTGGAGAGTCTAGAGATGGCCCGCCGACGCTTAAGATACCGACCGTTCTTATAGTCGGGAGCTCCATGTCCGCTGGCAAAACGACGGCGGCTCGCGCAATCATTCGTCGTCTTAAGATCAAGGATAATTCTCCCAAAATCCTGGCCGCTAAACTCACTGGCGCTGGACGCTACCGGGATATCCTGACCATGCGAGACGCTGGCGCCGATTACGTATTCGACTTTGTTGACGCAGGCATGCCCTCCACCGTCTGCCCATCGGATCGCTATCATCGCGATATCGGTCTGCTGGTAGATCATTTGAACCAGCTCGATGCCGACTATGCTGTCATTGAGGCGGGCGCCTCGCCCTTGGAACCTTATAACGGTTCCGAGGTGCTTCCCATCGTAAAGCCCAGTCTGAAGCTGCTCGTCCTCTGTGCGTCCGATCCCTATTCCGTCATCGGCATACAGGACGCCTTCGGCATCCTTCCCGACGTTATTGGTGGAGCTGCCTGCAACACGATTGCCGGTTGCGAACTCATTGAGACTTTGAATCGCGAACATGCTATCCCTTCGATTAATTTCGCCGATAGCGCTGCCAACGAAAAACTCGACGCATTGCTCCATGAAAAATTCGATGAGTTATAGACGGGAAACAAACATTTTTCATCCGGGACGGCGCCCGGACGCGACCCAATTCTCGAGCGAAGCTCGAGATAAAGGTAGTGCTTGGGCGCCCCCCCGAGCCTTTTCAGCAGTTATTCGACAGTCTCTGAGGCAATCTTCCATGTATAATATTTTCAGGTTCAGTCTCATTCTCGCCGTGTTCTGCTACAGCTCGTTTGCCTGGGCTGACACAGTTGAATTCTTCGAATTGGATGATGCTATATCATTACGACTGGAGGCTCCCATCAGTTCGTTGAAGAAACAGCGTGGGAATAAGGTCGATTGGCTCGAATCGAAATTGTATTATACAACTGAAGACGGGAGCGAGGCAGCTCTGAATGTAAAGATTGAAGCGCGTGGGCATTTTCGACGCATGCGAATTAACTGCAGTTTTCCTCCCTATTGGATCAACTTTAGGAAATCGGAAACCAAAGGAACTCCTTTCGCGGGATTGGATAAGGTCAAGATTGTGTCCCACTGCAAAGGTCAAGGGCGTAGTTCCTACGAGCCTTACATGTATATGGAGTATCTAGTGTACAAAACCTACAATCTTCTGACCGACTTAAGCTTTCGAGTCCGCTTAGCGAATATAAATTACCACAACACAGACAAGGACAGGGATGAAGGCGAGTTCGCGGCGTTTTTTATCGAGCACGTGAATACCTTGGAAGATCGCTTGTCGTCGAAGCAAGTAAAGGACCAATTTGTTCTTCCATCACGCTACAACCATCGGGATTTATGCATAGCGGAGATGTTTCAGTTTTTTCTAGGGAATACCGACTTCAGCTTTTTCGCCAGCGAGGATGAGTGTTGTCACAACGCTAAAGTTTTTGCTCCGTCGGATACGAGCAATGGGCTGTTTCCGGTCCCTTACGATTTTGATATGGCAGGGCTGTTGAGCCTGCCTTATGCGAAGCCGGATCCGCATTTCGAAATCGCCTCTGTGAAACATAGAATGTATCGAGGGATAGCGGTCGAACATGAGATATTGGAAGAAACCATGAAGCTATACTTCGATAAGAAGGAAGAAATATACGAGCTATGGGAGAATTTCGAACTTCTCGAGGATAAATACCGCGCAAAGGCTTTAGATTTCATGGATGAATTTTATAAGATATTCAGCAGCAAACAAAATTCGAAAATGCGCTACAGCGCTGGCCTCAGACCACCGGATAAATTGGAGAAGATTATTCAAGAGGATATTGATAAAGCAAAGCGGCGAGCAGAGAAACGCTGAGCTTCTTTTGAGTGTGTCCAGATGAGAACAGATAGTGTAATTGTTTTCGCCCACGGATCACACGGATTTCCACGGATGAATAATCGTAGG
>JAJFLS010000083.1 GCA_021772595.1 Opitutales bacterium | reverse complement strand
CGGTCGTGGGATTCGAGATTCCACGCTGCGTTCGCTGTGTAGCTACACCGGGAGCCCGGTGTGGGAATTGGACGCTCTTGATTGCGTCGATTGAACTGAAAATCAGGCTCGACATTGATTGGGCTTGTTTGAGAATCGCCGCCTTCCCAATAGGGCAGTCCTCGTAGTTCAATGGATAGAGCACCGGTTTCCGAAACCGGTAATCCGGGTTCGAATCCCGGCGAGGGCACCAGGGATTGAATTAAGAATTAAGAACGAAGAATTAGGAGGTGGTTGGCTTGGTATTCGGGATGAGAAACCAGAGGGTTCGACGCAACGAGCTTGCGAGCGGAGATGGGTCCCGCTTGCGGGAGGGCGCAGCTCTGAAACCGCGAAGCGGATGAACCAATCCCGGCGAGGGCACCAGGCTTCGCGGAGACGAAGTCGTAGAGGAGCCTGTCCCGGCGTAGAGTAACGAAGCCGGACTTTCAGCCCAACCAGTGAGCTACGCCCGGGCAAGCCATCCTTCGCAGACGATACCGAAGCCGGACTTTCAGCCCAATAAGTGGGTTTCAGTCTCCTCCCGCTTTGCGGGATCCGCCGTGACAAGACGCCCGGGCAATCCGGGTTGCGAAGAATTAGGTGGCTTAGTCTGAAGTCCTCTCGCCTCAATACTACTTTAGCATTGCTCTCAAGACGGGTTCGTAGGCGTCGGCGTAACGTACCATTCCGAGGTCGTTGGGGTGAGATCCAGCGGTGGCTCCTTCGCCGTCTAGTCCAAGCAAGTGATCACCATCGAGGTAATAGAGGTGTTTGATGCCGGCGTCGATCAGTTCACGGTAGGCTGTGCGCAGAGCTGCTCGACTGGCATCATGGTGGGCTTTCCGGCTAGGAAAAAAGTTAACATTGGTAAAGCTGCGATCTTCAGTCAGCAAAATGGGGGTGTCGGGATGGGCTGCTCGGAGTTGTTTAACGAGAGGAACGGCTCGCTCGCTAACGGTTTCGCCATTCATGTTTGGCAAGCAATCGATCACGTAGGCACAGGGATCTTGCTCAGCCAGCAGGGCTCCGACTTCGGACTCCATGCGGCCATTGCCAGAGAAGCCCAAGTTGAGTGTAGGGCGTCGCAGTCTGCGGCCGAGGATAGCAGGAAAGGCCATACCAGGTCGCGAAGCGCAGGCGCCGTGTAGAATCGAAGTGCCGTAAAACAGGATGGGGCGTTCCTTGCGAGGCGCCACTGGCTCTAGGGTTTCGCCCGCGGGCACTCCAATTACCAGAGACTCGACGCCATTATAAAGCGGCAAGTAGATCGTGTAGCGACGAGATCCCGGGGCGAGGTCTTTGGCTATTTCTGTCTCGATCACTTTACCATCCGGTTTCACCACTGCGACCCATCGATCGATGCCTTGAGAATTTTGGGCATATAGATCGAGTCCGCTTACGCCAGTCGCTGGCATATGGGGCATTGCCAAGCGTTCCAGCAATAATTCGTAGCGCACGTGGATGGAGGGAGAGTCCGTCACGAATCGAACGCACATGCCGGCCGAGTGTCGGGACAAGCTCCAGACAGGCTCCCGTACAACGCCTTCGGCTTTCGGTGGCAAGCGATCGAAGTAACGTTGAGTATTGGTCCACCCTTTGCCTTCGATGCCCCAGTTGCGGACGTCATACCAGGTGATGTTGGATTTCGGCGGAGTCGTTTCTTCAGCCAGCAGGCTAGGCGCGATGCGGAGGGTGAGGGTGGCTCCAATCAGGCGGCTCGCAAATTTGCGGCGGGAGTAGGAGGGGTGAGTCATCTCGAATTCGGGTTTCGGGAAAGTGAAAGGCGCTTGTCGGTTTTCCTGTTGGTTCTTGGCCGAGTCCTCCAATTAGGCAAGGCTTCGGTTGACGGATTTGAGTAGCTACGTTGCGGGTATAGTGTAGAGAAGCGGACCTAATCTAGGCTAACCAAAACCCGGAAGAAGCTGAGCTGGCTTTCAGGATTTGTGTGACGAATAAGACGATGGTCGCGGCTGTCACTGTATAGTCAGTCTCTTCCTATAAGAGGTCTTGAAATCAGCCTTTTCTGACACCTGCTTAGAGTGTAGCCTTTACCAGATGGAGGCCTGCGACCTTTGAAAACAGGCGAACTTGGCTCTGGGGTTGCATTTTTACAATTATCGCCAATGTTTTCGGGCTGAGAGTCGATTCTATAAAACGCCTCATTGTCAGAGTCTTATAATCAAGCTGTATGGATCAAACTTCCGTCGAATCTACAACGCCCGACCCGGTCAGCCAATTCTCGATTTTCACCGAGAATAAGGTGGGGCGGCTTTCTGATCTGGCCCGGCTTTTTTCACAGGAGAAGATCCACATCATGGCGCTGACGACGCTTGACACCACAGACAGCGCAATCGTGCGGGTGGTGTTGGACGATCCGGATGCGGCTCGACGGCTTTTGCGGGAAAATAATGTCTCGTTTTCGGAGAGCGAGATCTTGGCCGTGGAAATCGCGGGAGAGCACGATGTGGGGCGTGTGCTGATGGCTTTGCTGGAAACGGAAATCAATATCCACTACATCTACTCGTTTATTTGCCGACCCATGGGGCGTTCGGCATTGGCGATGAGTATCGAGGATATGGATATCGCGATGGATATTTTGGGAGCTCGGAACCATAAAGTCTTGAGTCAACGGGATATTTCTCGCTAATCGACGTCTTTCCGTTCCTAGATTCCGAACCAACGCGATTCCTCTTCGCAGTTGTCATGAAATCCGCCGAAACCAAAGTCACGAAGAGCGAAGCTCCGAAAGCTCAAAAAACTAAGAAAAGCAACCATCAGGACCTGGAAGTCAAAGACGCCCAGATTATTTTCAACGCGGTTTGGAGCGATCTCGAAGCGAGCTATGGGCGCGAGCGACTGCATTTCCCTAGAGAGCTCATTCTATTAGGCGGGGCGCCGGGCGCGGGCAAGGGAACGAACACGCCGTTCATCATGGAGGCGCGCGGACTGACTTGCGAGCCGATCGTGGTGAGTGCCTTGCTTGACACTCCGAAGATGCGCCAGCTCAAAGAGGCGGGGCAATTGGTGGGAGACACGGAGGTGATCCGAATTATTTTCGAGAAGATGCTCGAGCCGGAGTATCAGGATGGAGCGATCCTGGATGGGTTTCCGCGGACGGTCGTGCAGGTGGAGTGTATGAAGCTTCTCTTTCACAAGATGATGCAATTGCGTACCGAGTTTTACGATACAGAGCATCACCACAATTTTCGCCAGCCGATTATTCATATCATGATGCTCTTCATCGACGAGAAGGAGAGCGTTGATCGCCAGCTCATCCGGGGTCGCGAAGTGCTTGCGAACAACAAGGACGTGGAACGCACGGGCATTGGATCGTTGATGGAGTACCGGGCGACGGATGCCGAACCAAAAGCGGCCCAGCGGAGATACAAGGTCTTCAAGGAACGCACTTACGACGCCCTGCAATCGCTGCGCGAGGTCTTTCATTACCATTTTATCAATGCCCAGGGCGAGCTACCGGAGGTGCGCCGCAACATCGTCAAGGAGCTGAAATACCAGAGTTCGTTAGAGCTGGACCCGCGCACCTTCGACTCGGTGCGTTTGCTGCCATTGGCGAGCGAGATCGTGGCCCACGCGCGGCAGGAGCTGGTGAAGCGGATGGACGGTTACGAATTCAATCATCCGGAGCTGTTCCATCAGGTGGTTCGGATGATCGAAGTGGATATCATGCCTATCGTTTTGCATCACGCGATATCGGGGAGCGCTCATGTGAATTCCGAAAATCCGGTCCTTGAGAATCCGTTGGCGATGGCGATGCTAATCGACGTGTTTTCAGAGCGCGGCTATCATGCGACTGTCGATCTTCACAAGATCGAGATTCCGGAATCCTTCGACGTGAAGACGGGCAAGATCCAATGCCGCATGAAAAAGGTATGGAGAACTCAGATACAATTTAAGGGGTCCGAGTTGAGGAGAGGGTAGCGACGAGGGATCGACGCGAAAAAAAGACGAGGCTCGAGTCCTCGTCTTTTCGTTTTGAAATAGAAAACCGCGTTTACTTGATGAGTCTTAGGGTGAAGGGATAGCGGTAGGCGATGCCTTCATTGGACTTCAAGGCGGCAATGATTCCGAAGACGAAATTGCCGATCATCAATACTGGGAATAAGATGACGCCTATTGCAATGAAGCTGAGAATTATTGCCACAAACCAGCCGAGCATGATGGTGATCTGAAAGTTGAGCGCTTCTTTCGCTTGATCGTCGATGAATTTATCTTCGTCCTTTTTAATTAGCCAGATAATGAGCGGGACGACGAAAGAAGTGAAGATGCCGAGGAGATGGGATAGGAGGGCCATCGTGCGAGCGTCTTTGCTAATTTCGCTTGAATCGCTAGAAACTTCTTCGGTCGAGGCTTCGCTTGATTCGCTAGAAGCCTCTTTTGCTGAGGCTTCGCTTGGGGGATCGTTTTCGGGGGACTGGGGTGAGGGTTCTTGTTCCATAGGGAGAAAATAGAATTGGACTGGGTTGCAGGCAAGTAGCAAGTTCACTCTTGAGGGGTTCGCGCTTGTGCGGATTCCCCGGTTTCTAGTACGTAACGAAAAAATATTGTTATTTAAGTATAATTACGAATTTACAGTCTGGGCATATTATGCAGAATTACGGGATCTTGCTTAATCTAGGTCCCCATGTTCTAAAACACGTGAATGAATGCTGCTGCTTCGCGTCATTCTGGAATGCCGGTGGGTCGGCAGTTCGACTACCGAACTGTCAATAGAGACGCATTGATTCTGCAAATAGTAATAACACCTCAACAAACACCCAATCATTATGGTTCCACAAAATCTCAAAGTAGTTGTAG
>JAJFLS010000082.1 GCA_021772595.1 Opitutales bacterium | reverse complement strand
TATCCGGATGGAGCTTGGGGCTTGTCAGGCCATTCTCTTGAGACTCAATTTCTCGATGCGAATGATACGTCGACTTGGCAGGGACTCGGTTATGGCGCGGGCGAGCAGCAGGATGACACTCCCCGTCACGCAGCTAGCTTCTGGGGCCACTACAGTGTCAATGAAGGTCCTTTGGCCGGCTTGTCTCTCGGCCTCGGCGGACAATGGGAAAGCCCTCGCGAATACTTTTCGGGCATTACCGACGGATCGGGCCAGCTTGTCACCGACGGCGAAGGACAACGAGTCGTCCTGACTACCGACGAGCGGTTCAACTTCGACGCGATGGCACGCTATCCGTTTAAGGTCAAAGATAGAGACGCTCATGTCCAGCTGAACGTCTACAACGTGCTCGGCGACAAAGATCCGTACGGATTCATTTATGCAACCGGGACTGCTTGGACGATGCAGTTCGGCATGGATTTCTAGTAGTTCAAGGGGTTGAAGTATTGTTAAACCGGAAGCGGCTTCAATGGAGTAATTGAGGCCGCTTTCTTTTTTGAGATCCATTAGCGATCGAACGAATGATCGGGGGTGGGCTAATTGTATCTTTCTATCAGTTGAGCGAAGAGGAAGTCGGCAACATTGAATTTCAGCTAGAAAAACGGCGGGAGCAAGATTCCTGAGCTCTTGAAATTGAAACTATTTAACAGGAATAAATATTATGTCCTTTAGCGAAAAGAATCTCATGGCATTGGCTGGATCAAACTATTCTGATTTGACAGAGGAGGAATTAAGAACGGAATTCGGTAAACAGTTGGATGCGGGATTTCACGGCTTGTGCTTTAGCCCGTATGCGGGCGATCAAAGGCCTGGGTCTGTCCTGAGGGGCGAGCAGATTCAAAACCGACTTGATATTATAAAGCCATACACTGACTGGATAAGAACGTTCTCGTGCGCGGATGGGAACGAGATGATCCCGAAAATCGCTCACGAGAATGGATTGAAGACGATGGTCGGCGCGTGGCTAGGGAAGAACCTTGAGGATAACGAAAAGGAATTGGCCAATGTAGTTGAAATCGCCAAAGCGGGCTATGCGGATTGCGTCGCGGTTGGCAACGAAGTGATGTACCGAAAAGACCTGAGCGAGGAGAAGATGATTGAATACATCGTTCGAGTGAAAAAGGAGATTCCCGATATACCGGTGGGGTATGTGGATGCCTACTACGAATTCAGCAATCGGCCTGCCATTACAGAAGCGAGCGATGTGATCTACGCCAATTGCTACCCCTATTGGGAGGGCTGCCAATTCGAGTATTCATTGCTCTACATGAAGAATATGTATCATCAGGCCTGCAAGGCGGCGAAGGGGAAGAAGGTGATTATCAGCGAGACGGGGTGGCCAAGCCAAGGAACCGCGCATGGCAAGGCGAATCCCTCCATTGAATATGCGCTAAAGTACTTTTTGAATACCCAAGAGTGGGCGAAGTCAGACGGTGTGGATGTCTTTTACTTTTCTTCATTCGACGAAGATTGGAAGATCAGCGATGAGGGCGATGTCGGCGCGTATTGGGGGATTTGGGACAAGAACGGGGACTTGAAGTTTGGAGAATTGGAAGAGGCGCAGAGTTGAGAATTCTTCCAAAATTTTTCGTATCATGAATACTGATAGACAATTGGATTTCGAATACGGCAGCGCGATTTGCTATTCGGGATACCGAGAGGGGCAAAGCCCGGATGCGGGGATTTTTCCAAGCTATGAGCAGGTCAGGGAGGATTTGCTAATTCTCCACGAACAATGGCGATATCTCCGGCTCTACGATTGCAGCGAACATGCGGAAATCGTTCTCGAGGTGGTTCGGAACGAAAAGCTGAACTTCAAGCTCATGTTGGGAGCGAGCATTGGCGCGGAGGTGGACAATCCCGGATGTCCTTGGGGTGGGAGCTATCCCGAAGCGGTATTAGAGGCGAATAGGCGAAACAACGAAAATGAGGTGAACAGGCTCATCGGATTGGGCAATCGATATCCCGATACGATCTTTTCGCTATCGGTGGGAAACGAAGCGACAGTCGATTGGACCGACCATCTCGTTCCGGTGGATCGCGTTGTTGAATACGTTCGAATGGTCAAGAAGGGCGCTCGCCAGCCGGTTACGTTTTGCGAAAACTATGTTCCTTGGCTCGGCAAGCTCGAACTCCTGGTGAACGAAGTGGATTTCATCTCGTTGCATACTTATCCGATTTGGGAATACAAGGGAATCGATGAAGCCATGGCGTTTACGAAGGAAAATTATTACAGCGTTTCTCGGAAATATCCTCATAAACGAGTGGTGATCACCGAAGCAGGATGGACCACGGAATCCAGTGGAAGGGGGATTCGGGCGGAATTGGCTAACCAGGAGCTTCAACGCTCCTATTGCTGCGATTTTTTGAAATGGACCGAGCAAGAAGGGATCCTCGCCTTTTTGTTTGAAGCCTTCGACGAACCTTGGAAAGGATCGCCTGATCCCATGGAGCCCGAGAAGCATTGGGGGTTATTCACCGTCGACCGGAAACCGAAGAGAGTGATGGGCCAAATTTATTCCACGTTTTCTAGATTCGCTGGCGAGTGAATTTTGTAATTCAATGAGAGTTAAACCGAATGGGTAGAGAGATTCTTTTTCCCGTAGTTTTTGAACGTAAAGATTGGCCAGAATTGAGCGATTGGGTGATGAAAACAGATAATTCAAAACTGAATGAACCGTACGAGTTTGTAAATCTTTCGAGTCTCTATCAGCTGTTTCTCGCTGAACGAGAAGAGATTTTAAGACATAAGTGGCTGTTGTCGGAGCGACTCGGGCAGGACATTGGTTTTGAAAGGGCACTGCTTGATTGGATTCGCAAGCATCGAACCTGCTGGCTCGCCAGCAGGAGTAAAGAGTTTGCAGATGAGCGACACTGCTGTATAGCTACTCCTCGACGGAAGGGGTATGGGTCACACTGATACGATGAATCTCCAACGAATGAATACTCAAATATGACTCATTACGAAACAGCTCCTAAAGATATTGTTCCTTTGGGACAAAAACTGGCGTTTGGATCAGGGCATTTGGCAAACCAATTGTTTCCGGCCGCATTGGGTGTGTTTATGGTTGTCCTAGTGCTCGCGTTGAAAATGGACCCGCTTCTTGCCGGTTTGTTAGCAGCTATTCCTCGTTTGCTCGATGCACTGACTGACCCTGTGATGGGGTACATTTCCGACAATACGCGATCCAAATGGGGAAGAAGAAAACCCTATATATTTTTGGGGAGTGTAATGACTGGAGTTAGCTTTATGGTCATGTGGCAGTTGTATCCTGAGAATTCTCAGAGCTACAACTTCTTTTATTTCCTTAGTATGTCCGTAGTTTTCTATATCGGTTATACTATATTTGCCACACCTTTGATTGGTTTAGGGTATGAAATGACCCCTGACTACAATGAACGCACTCGCTTAATGGCGGTTTCACAATGGATGGGGCAGATGGCCTGGATGATTGCTCCTTGGTTTTGGGTGATAATCTACAATCAATCGTTATATGACACAGCGCCTGAAGGGGCTCGAAATCTTTCCATATGGGTGGGCGCTCTATGTATAGCGCTAGGAGTAATGCCAGCTTTTTTCTGCAAGGAAATGAAATTGCCCGATTCCCATGTCGAATCCAAGCTTTCGATGAAAGACCTGGCGGCTAATTCTAGGGAGTTTATAATCGGGATAAAGCAAACGCTGTCATGCCGACCATTCCTGAAATTGTGTGGGGCGACCTTTCTTATTTTCAATGGCTTTCAGACTATCGCGCAGTTCGCCTTTTTCATTATTATTTTCTACCTTTTTAATGGTGATACGAATGCTGCGGGGTATTGGCCCGCATGGTTTGGAACCATTAGCGCAGTAGCAACGGCGTTTCTTGTTATACCGATTATTACGTATATCTCTACAAAAGTGGGTAAGAAAAACGCGTTTATCATTGCCACGTTAATCTCATTGGTAGGCTATACGCTCAAGTGGTGGGGCTTTAATCCATCCAATCCGTGGCTCATGTTTATTCCGATTCCGCTTATGTCATTTGGAATTGGCGGTCTGTTTACCTTAATGATGTCGATGACCGCAGATGTATGTGATCTGGATGAGCTGAATAATGGAACGCGCCGAGAGGGCACCTTTGGGGCGGTGTATTGGTGGATGGTTAAATTAGGTACTGCATTCGCCTTGGTGACGAGTGGAGCTGTTTTAAACATAGTTGGATTTGATCAGAAAGCGACTGTGCAGACGATTGAGTCGCTTACGAACTTACGCATCGCGGATATTCTGATTCCAATCATAGCCGGATTGATAGCGATATTGACTATGTGGAAATATGATGTGACTGAGGAAAGAGCTCATGAAATACGTCAAGCGCTGACAGCCAGACGAGGAGAGGTCGCCCATGGGAACTGATAGCTAATTTGAGAATCGCCGGGGGAAGACGACTCGATGGGGAAAAACGTCTACCTCAGAAAAATCTCTTTCTCGAAAGAGAAGCGCGATTAGGCGTTCGCCGGGGCGAGGGGAGCGGCGGTTGTAGAACCAATCAATAATTCGCCTGAAACTTGCAGGTTTCGGCGCATCGACGCTGGATGCTTCATCTTTCTTTGGAGCGATGAAATGCAGGAGATACCAATGTCTTTGAACGGCATACGAATCGTTGTGACTTGCTTGGCTCCCTCGGCTGGAGGCTGTCCATCGTATCCAGTGATGGAGCAGTCGGCGGGAACCTGGATGCTGTGGGTTTTCAATTCGCCGATGAGGTGATAGGCTTGGTGGTCCGCCGCGCAGACCCAAGCGGTGACGCCTT